>CAJXZP010000045.1 GCA_913062955.1 uncultured Flavobacteriales bacterium
TGTCGTTGCCAATTTTCAAAGGGTCTCAATTATTAATTTAATTGGGACCCTTTTTTTTTGCCTTTTTTTGCCTTTTTTATATCTATTTACAGCCTTTATTTGTAAAATTGTCCTTTCATTTAGAAAACATATTCCTATGAATACATATATTATTGATGGTATCCGGACTCCAATTGGAAACTTTGGAGGAACTTTGGCCCCCGTTAGAACCGATGACTTGGGTGCTTTGGTGATTAAAGAATTAATTAGTAGAAATTCGAGGATTGTAACAGACGAAATTGCGGACGTTATTATGGGATGTGCTAACCAGGCTGGAGAGGATAATCGAAATGTTGCGAGGATGTCTTCCTTGTTAGCTGGTTTACCTTGGAAAGTACCTGGTGAGACTGTGAATAGATTGTGTGCTTCTGGCATGTCAGCGGTTGTTCATGGACAAAGAGCAATTAATAACTTAGATGGTGATTTGTTTATTACTGGTGGTGTTGAGAATATGACCCGTGGCCCTTGGGTCATGTCGAAAGCATCAACCGCTTTTGGAAGAGATTCAAAAATGTATGACTCCAGTTTTGGTTGGCGTTTTGTTAATGCGAAAATGAAAGAGTTGTATGGAACCGAAGGTATGGGTGATACTGCAGAGAATTTGGCAGAAATGTATTCCATATCCAGGGAAGATCAAGATCAGTTTGCATACCGGTCGCATATGAAGGCCTATGAATCAAAAATTAATGGGATTCTAGGGGAAGAAATAATTTCTGTTACCATACCTAGAAGGAAACAAGATGATTTAATCTTTTCAGCAGATGAGTTTATTAAGCCAAATACGACCACGGAGAGACTAGGTAAATTAAGAGCAGCATTTAAAACTAACGGTTCTGTAACCGCAGGGAATTCATCTGGTTTAAATGATGGAGCTGCGGCTATATTATTGGCTTCGGAAAGAGGGGTAGAGAAATATGGTTTAGAACCTATGGCTAGGGTCATCTCTTCAGGGGTTGCAGGAGTTGAGCCAAGAATAATGGGAATAGGTCCTGTGTATGCAAGTGAAATTGCCTTAAAGAAAGTGGGACTTACTTTGGATGATATGGATGTGATAGAATTGAATGAAGCATTTGCAGCGCAATCTTTAGCATGTACCCGTAAAATGGGTTTAGCTGATGATGATCCAAGAATTAACCCGAATGGTGGAGCTATTGCAATTGGTCATCCACTGGGTGTTTCTGGAACAAGAATCATTCTTGCTGCGGCAAAAGAATTACAAAGATCCAATGGTCGTTATGCCTTATGTACCATGTGTATTGGTGTGGGACAAGGGTATGCTGTTATTATTGAACGGGTTTAAATGGAATTTACTATCGATGTATATGCAACGGGACGTTATCAACAATTGGGAGAGGTAACGGAGGAAACACGTGCCATTTGGTTTGTATTTCACGGCTATGCGATGAATTCGAAATCTTTTGTTAATGAATTTGATTGTATACTTGACGATCAAACCGTGATAATAGCACCGGAGGGCTTACATAGATTTTATTCTAAAAGTACCAGTGGTCATGTTGCAGCTAACTGGATGACGAAAGAACTTCGGGAGAGTGATATTGAAAATAATATCAAGTTTATTAATTCGATTTATGGAGTATTGAAAGGAAAGGGCCTAAATGAGAATGTGAAATTAGGGATTCTTGGTTTTTCTCAGGGTGGGCCAACGTCCATACGTTGGGCAGCCCAGTTAAACAGGGATGTTCAAGAAATTGTTATTTGGGGTTCAGATATTCCCGCAGATGTTATAGATAATATACATGGATTGCGGAAAATTAATGAGTCTGCACTTAAAATTATTGTTGGTTCTAATGATGAGTATATTTCTTCAGATCAAGTGGATGATTTAATTGTGGATTTACACGATAAGGGGGTTGATTTCGATTTTCATACTTTTGAGGGAAAACATGAATTACATGAGGATTCGATTCGTTATTTTCATGCAAGGTTGGTGGATGAAAAGTTAGAATATTAGCTTAATTGTACTTTCCGTATTAAAAAGGGATTTTTCCAAGATTCAAAGAATCGAGGATGTTTTGCGAAGCGAATTAATTGGTTACTCAGGGGTTTTATTGATATCCTATTTTTGTTGCTCATAGAGCTTTAAACTTTGTGCGGAATCAGGATTCTTGTAGTTTTTAGGAATATTAGATATGGATTAAATTGTTGTTAACTATCGTCAATCTTTTTGGTGATGTCTGTAAATTACAATTCTTTTTTGCTAAAAGAAATTGGTGGATGGTTATGTATACGAAGATAATTGCTGTTATGAGGCATGAAAAAAGCCTTCAATAAATTTGAAGGCTTTTTTACATTTATAAATTTGTCTTATATGGATCCTGTAAAGGTTGGGAATTTTCTGTCAATCTTTTTGATTAACCCTTGTAGAACTTTACCCGGGCCTACTTCAGTAAGTTCAGTCATTCCATCAGTGATCATTTGATTTTCGATTTGTGTCCATAAAACAGGAGCTGTTAATTGAGAAATCAGGTTTGTTTTTATTGTCGCAGAATCCCTTTCGGATTTTGCAGATACATTTTGGTAAATAGGGCAAATTGGTGTATTTACGGTAGCTTTTTCTATTGCAGCGGCCAGTTCTTCTTTTGCGGGATCCATCATTGGCGAGTGAAATGCACCACCAACAGGTAGAATCATTGCACGTTTAGCACCTGCAGCGGTTAGCTTTTCACAGGCTGCTTGGATTGCTTTTACTTCACCAGAAATGACTAGTTGTCCAGGGGAATTGTAATTTGCAGGAACAACAATCCCTTCAGTTTCTTTACAAATATCCTCGATAACAGCATCTTCCAAGCCAATTATTGCGGCCATTGTGGAAGGTTTAATTTCACATGCTTTTTGCATGGCCAAAGCTCTTTTTGAAACTAAGGATAGACCATCTTCAAAAGAAAGCCCTCCCGCAGCTACTAATGCAGAAAACTCACCTAGACTGTGACCTGCTACCATATCAGGTGAGAAGTTTTCTCCCATTAGTTTCGTTAGAATAACGGAATGTAAAAAAACAGCTGGTTGTGTTACTTTGGTTTGTTTTAATTCTTCAGCGGAGCCTTCGAACATAATTTTTGAAATATCAAATCCCAAAATGTCTGTGGCTTGAGAAAAAAGATCTTTTGCTAAATCGGAAGCTTCGAATAGGTCCAAACCCATTCCTGTAAATTGGGCTCCTTGCCCTGGAAAAACATATCCTTTCATGTATATTAATTTATCGAGGGGCAAATGTAATTTAATTAAGAATATTGAATAGGTTAGATGGAAATAGTTACTGTTGACTCCTTATCTTTGTTTACTCAAATTTTATTATATGATTGTAGTTACCGGAGCAGCTGGATTTATTGCGAGTGCATTAGTTAGCAAATTAAATAAAGAAGGGTATAATGATATTGTCGTAGTGGATGATTTTTCTCGGAAGGATAAGGTTAGGAATTTAGAGGGGAAAAAGTTTACCGCTAAAGTCGATCGAGATGAATTTCATAATTGGTTGGATGAAAATCATAAGCTCACGGAATTTATTTTTCATTTGGGAGCTCGTACGGATACAACCGAATTTGATGTGGCGATTTTTGATACACTGAACCTGAATTACACGAAAAAACTTTGGACGCAATGTGTTCAATACGGACTTCCTTTTGTTTATGCTTCTTCTGCTGCTACTTATGGTATGGGTGAGTTAGGGTATGAGGATAAAGATGATTTAGCTTTTGAACTTAAACCATTAAATCCCTATGGAGATTCAAAGAATGATTTTGATAAATGGGCTTTGGAACAAGAAGAAAAACCTTACCATTGGGTAGGGTGTAAATTCTTTAATGTTTTTGGCCCTAATGAATATCATAAAGGACGTATGGCTTCCGTGGTGATGCATACCTTTAACCAAATTCAAAAGACGGGAGGAATGAAATTATTTGGTTCACATAATCCAGATTATAAGGATGGGGAACAAATTAGAGATTTTATTTATGTGGAAGATGTATTAAATGTTCTGCTATTTCATATGGAAAAGAGGGACCATTCAGGGTTGTATAATTTGGGGACTGGAAAATCACGTACTTTTTATGATTTAGCGGCAGCCACTTTTACAGCTATGGACCTGGAACCGAATATTAGTTTTATTCCTACACCTGAAGATATTAGAGACACCTATCAGTATTTTACCGAAGCAACCGTTGACAAGTTAGGGGCCGCTGGTTATACGAAGCCTTTCACAGAATTGGAAGATGCAATTACAGATTACGTTCAGAATTATCTAATGACTAATTCTTACTATTAAGGATTAATCTAATGACTTTTTTAGGTCCATTAGAAATGACTTTATTTGTTGTAGGTGATCAATGATCTCTTGCTCGTTAATAACGTCTTGTTTGTTGTCTTTGAGTTTCTTTTTGGCACCATCCAAGGTGAAACCTCTTTCTTTTACCAAGTGGTAAATAATTTTGAGGTTTTCGATATCTTGGGGGGTAAATAGCCGGTTTCCTTTTGCGTTCTTTTTGGGTTTGATGATATCAAATTCATTTTCCCAATAGCGAATTAAAGAGGTATTAACATCAAACATTTTGGCTACCTCACCAATCGGGTAGAACATTTTTTGTACTGGTTTGGTTTTTACTGGCATTTAGTCTAAGGATTGGTTAGCAGCAGAAGAAATTTCCAACATAAGTTCATATTCCTCTGGTGTGAGATCATTTGAATAGAAATTGGCAGGATTTATTTTATGCCCATTTTTTTCAACTTCGTAATGTAAATGAGGGCCTGTAGAAGTCCCTGTATTGCCAACATAACCGATTACATCTCCTCGTTTAATTTTTTGTCCAACTCTAACGTTAAACTTACTTAGATGCGCATATCTCGTTTGGTATCCGTAACCATGTTTTATGACTACGCTATTACCATAACCTCTACGTTTACGTTCAATTTTCACCACAATACCATCTCCAGTTGAGTTTATTTCGGTACCTTTTGGAGCGGTAAAATCCATGCCCGTATGCATTTTACGGACTTTATAAACGGGGTGCATTCTCATTCCATAACCAGAAGCCATACGTGTTAAATTTGCCTTAGCTACAGGCATTATTGCTGGAATAGAGGCCATCATCTTCTCCTTATTTCGAGCCATTTGATAAACGTCATCTAAAGATTTTGATTGAATGTAAACTTGTTTAGAAAGTTTATCTAGATGCTTTGTGGTGCGTGCAATTTCTTCAGAGTTATCAAAACCCATAAGGCCTTTATATCTGTCTGAACCCCCAAACCCAGCATTTCTTACTTCCGCAGGAATAGGTTCTGCTTCAAAAATGACACGGTAAATATTATCATCTCGTTCTTCTATGTTTCCCAAAACTTTTTCTAAATCATGGATTCGTTTGTTGATGATTCCGTATTGAAGTTTCCATTGTTCGTTTTCACGTTGCAATTCTTTTTCCTTCGGGGAGGAGAATAAATACAGGAAAGTAACTAAGAAAAGTCCGCCAAAAACAACGCCCGTTGCTATATAACCTAGTGTGGTTATCGTTTTTGACTTTAAAGAGGATTCTTCTTTCTCATAACTTAGCGTTCCTGGATTGTACTTGTATTTAATATTTGCCATATATATTCAAGGAAAATTGAAAGGCCAAAATTAAGGAATTAATCTATTTTTGCAATCGCTAAAAGAGAAGGCTAACATTTTTTAAATTATTCGTATGAATTGGGATTCAAATACAATTAGGAAACAGTTTTTTGATTACTTCAAAGAGAAAGGACATAAAATCGTTCCATCCTCACCTATGGTGATTAAAGACGATCCAACTTTGATGTTTACCAATGCGGGGATGAATCAGTTTAAAGAATTCTTTTTGGGGCAAACAGAAGCGAAGGATGTTCGTGTCGCTGATTCTCAAAAATGTTTAAGAGTTTCGGGAAAACATAATGATTTGGAGGAAGTGGGTGTAGACACTTATCATCATACCATGTTTGAGATGTTGGGGAATTGGTCATTTGGAGATTACTTCAAAGCGGATGCTATTGAAATGGCATGGGACTTATTGACCAATGTTTATAAAATTGATAAAGATCGTATTTATATAACGGTTTTTTCTGGTGCAGCTGAAGATGGGACAGGAGCTGATATTGAGGCGGAGAATATTTGGAAGAAATTTGCGGATGCGGATAGAATAATGCGCTTTGACAAAAAGGACAACTTTTGGGAAATGGGCGAAACGGGACCTTGTGGTCCTTGTTCTGAAATCCATGTGGATATTCGTTCCCAAGAGGAACGTGCTAAGGTAGATGGAAAGACTCTTGTGAATATGGATCATCCTCAAGTCATTGAGATTTGGAATTTGGTTTTTATTCAGTACACTCGAATGTTTGATAGATCCCTACAAGAATTACCCGCAAAACATATTGATACAGGAATGGGGCTGGAACGTTTGGCTATGGTGTTGCAAGCCAAACAGTCGAACTATGACACAGATATTTTTAGCTCTCTTATTTCTGAGTTAGGGAAGTATACGGATAAAAAGTACGGTGCTACAGACAGTAGAGAAGATGTCGCTTTTAGAGTTATTGCGGATCATATTAGAGCGGTTGGTTTTGCAATTGCTGATGGTCAATTACCTTCGAATACGGGGGCTGGATATGTAATTCGTAGAATTTTAAGAAGAGCTGTTCGTTTTGGGTATAGCTTTTTAGGGTTGGAATCGGCTACTTTAACAAAATTAGTAGGTCCATTATGTGATTTGATGGGCGACCAATTTGTTGAATTGAAGAAACAACGAGGTTTAATTCAAAAGGTAATTTTGGAAGAAGAGGATAGTTTTCTTCGTACTCTTTCAAAAGGGATTGTAAAATTTGAGGAATATAAAAAGAATCACCACCAAGTGAAAGGTGATTTCGCTTTTGAATTGTATGATACGTTTGGGTTTCCAATTGACTTGACGCAGTTAATGGCTGCCGAAGCAGAAATGTTAGTAGATACAAAGGGTTTTGAATCTGCATTGGAGGAACAACGAAACAGGTCACGAATGGCGACCAAAGTTGTTGCTGAAGACTGGGTTGTTTTATTGGAAGATGATGTGGAAGAATTTGTCGGTTATGACTATCAACAAACGGACGTATTCATTACGAAGTACCGAAAAGTAAACCAGAAGGGAAAGGAATTTTTCCAATTGGTATTTAATATTACTCCCTTTTACCCGGAAGGAGGAGGACAAGTTGGCGACCAAGGTTTTATTGAATGGGAGGGTGTGAAAACCAAAATTGTCAATACAAAAAAAGAAAACAAGTTAATTATTCACTTTGTTACTGAATTGCCGGCAAAACCAACTGCAAAGTTTAATGCGGTTGTTGCTAATGAAAAGAGAACGTTAACTACCGGAAATCATTCGGCAACACATTTATTGCATCATGCATTGAGAGATGTGTTGGGAGCGCATGTAGAGCAGAAAGGTTCTATGGTTAACGAAAAGTATTTACGTTTTGACTTCTCGCATTTCCAGAAAATGGATAAGGAAGAAATACGGAAAATTGAATTACGTGTAAATGAAAAGGTGCGTCAAAACATTTTATTGGAAGAAAGCAGAGCCTTACCTATTGCCGAAGCCGAAAAAATGGGTGCCATGATGCTTTTCGGTGAAAAGTATGGCGATTTGGTTCGTGTGATTAAGTTTGGTGAATCCATGGAATTATGCGGAGGAACCCATGTGAAATCGACTGGGGAGATCGGATTTTTTAAAATAGTATCTGAAGGTGCCATTGCTGCCGGTGTTCGTAGAATTGAAGCCGTTACAGGTAAGGAGGCGCAAAACTTGATATTCTCGACCATGGATACATTGGATGCATTGAGAAATTCATTAAGAAACCCGAAAAATATTCATAAGTCATTAGCGGATGTTTTGGATTCAAATTCGGAATTACAAAAGGAGGTAAGTTCTTTTAGAGCTGAAAGTGTAAAGAACTACAAGAATGTGATTAAATCGGAAGTAGAACCATTAAATGGAGTTCATTTCATCGCGCGTACATTGGAGATGAATAATGAGGATGTAAAAACATTGGTTCATGAGTTACGTAAAGAAGTGGAAGATCTGTTCATAGTGATAGGAACACAATCTGGGGATAAGGCCACCTTGACTATTGGCGTTTCTGATTCGATTGTAAAATCTAAAGATTTGAATGCGGGTAAGATTATTCGGGAGATAGCCAAGAAGATTCAAGGTGGTGGCGGAGGCCAACCATTTTTTGCAACTGCTGGAGGTAAGAATGCTGCAGGACTGGAGGAGGCTTTGTTAGACGCAAGAGCTATTGTACAAACGGCATAAATAAATTGAACAAAAAAAAGGCCGAAAGTTTATGCTTTCGGCCTTTTTTTATGCGGTATGTTTTTTGAAATACTCGGCTAATGATGTCAGTCGGTTTTCGACCGATGTTTTAGTAAAGGTGTATTCTTCTTCGGTTTCCACGGAGAAGGGAATATTGGGAACGAGAAGTTCACCAGGTTTTAATTCCTTACCCGACTCGATAAATTCCAAAAGCGGATATAACGCTAGAAACTCAATGGGGTCTACAATAACTTCATCAATAAACTCATCAAACTCGAGTTCCAAATCATCCAAATCACCTGTTTCGGTTAATAGTTGCCATACAGATCCTGCTCTATATACATATTGATCACCTAAGCAATCTTGTGCAAATGGAATATCGTCTTCTCCTAAATTGGGATACGTTTTATGCAATGCATTTGGTCCTTTCCAAATATCTTCTAGAGAGTTCCAAGAAGGAGAAGTGCCACAACTACGGATTTGAAATCCACCGTTAAATGCTACTAAACCATTAATTTCTTTATAAAAAGCGCGCATTTCGTCCGGAAGGTCGGCAATCATTTGGGGATTGTCACACTCATGGTTTATGTACGTGATGCCTTTAAATTCTACTTCTTCATCTTCTAAATTAGACATATTGTTCTACGTTTTTGGCCGTTATTTTTTTATCGGAAAGAATGATTAAACGTTCGATAACGTTTCTTAATTCACGAATGTTTCCAGTCCATTGTTTTTCTGTTAAAAGATCAACGGCTTGTTGTTCTATTAGTTTGGTGGTGATGCCCTGTTCGGAACATAATTTTTCTAGGAAATAATCCATTAAAATTGGAATATCGCCTGTTCTATTATTTAAAGAAGGAACCTTAATAATGATCACCCCAATACGATGGTATAAATCCTCCCGGAAATCACCCTCGGCAATCATCTTTTTTAAATCCTTGTTGGTCGCGGCAATTACTCGAACGTTTACATGAATACTTTTATCGCCACCAACCCGTGTAATTTTATTTTCTTGTAATGCGCGTAAAACCTTAGCTTGTGCCGATAAACTCATGTCACCAATTTCATCTAAGAAAAGTGTGCCACCTTCAGATAATTCGAATTTACCTTTTCGTTGTTTTATGGCGGATGTAAAAGCCCCTTTTTCATGACCAAAAAGTTCACTTTCAATTAATTCCGATGGAATAGCCGCACAATTGACTTCAATAAAAGGAGCTTTTGCTCGAGCACTTTGTTTGTGGATTTGATGGGCTACTAATTCTTTTCCGGTTCCATTGGGGCCGGTAATAAAAACACGTGCATCGGTAGGGGCCACTTTTTCAATCATGTCCGTTACATATTGAATTTCTGGACTTTTCCCTACGATTGGACTCTCTTTTGTTCGGGGTAATTTTTTACGTAGCGTTTTGGTTTCTTGAACTAGAGATGCTCTATCCAATGCATTTCGTACGGTAACCAATAAACGGTTTAGATCAATGGGTTTTTCAATAAAATCATATGCTCCTTTTTTTAGGGCATCCACAGCAGTTTCCACGTTGCCGTGTCCTGAAATCATTATTACCGGTAATTCAGGTGTGTTCTCATTGATTTTGCTTAGCAATTCAATGCCATCCATACCTGGCATTTTGATATCACATAAAACAAGGTCGAATTTCTTTTTTTCTAAAATATCTAACGCTTCTTCGGCATTGGTGGCCTCGCTAATTTTTAGTTTTTCGTATTCCAATATTTCACGTAATGAATTACGAATTGGACGCTCATCGTCTATGATTAAAACTTGTGTCATATTCTAATTTTATAGTGAAACTAAAGTATAAGATGTTTAGTGGATGGTACTATTTGATGATAAAAAATCCATAATTAATCCCTCTTTTACATCGCCTAAAGATAAGGTGTAGGTTTGAAAATTGGTTTTATGAAAAACAAATTGAAAAATTACAGCAGCCAAATGAATGGTGTCCTTTCGTAAAGGATGAATGCCTTCTCTGTTTTGTCGTTCCGTGGAATTGGATTGAACTAATTCGCTTAGAATTTGATCTAAATATTGTGGATCAAAAAGGTATCCGGATTTTACGGGTTTATCATTTCCTTTTTGTGACTCTAATATTTGAGCAAAAGATTCAAATGCACCCGTGGTTCCAATAAATGATACCGGGAGGTATGTGGACATTGCATCTACTAAAGGCATCAAAAGCTTTTCCAAGTTCAATCGCAAATATTGGAGATTATCAGTGGTCAATGGGTCGGATAATTCAGCCCATTTTGTAATAGCTGTGCTACCCAGATCAAAACTGTGTTTCCATAATATAGCCGTTTCATTTCCAATAATAAATTCTGTACTTCCCCCACCAATATCCATCACTAAAACCGGTTTATTGGAATGGGGAACCGAAGCCATAGCCCCGTCAAAAACTAATTGCGCTTCTCGTTGACCTGCTATGATTTGAATGGAGGTATGAAACTTTGAATTTAATTGGTCAATAACTTCTTGCCCATTAGATCGGGTACGAAAAGCGGAAGTAGCTATTCCTAAAATGGGCGCACACTCCAATTTGGAAGTCACTTTTAAAATCTCTAAAATATCTCGGTCAATTAATTCAATGCTCCGGGAATTAAAGATCCCCTTGGGGGCATTTTTTAAAGTTTTGGTATTGTAAATAGAACGATGAATTACCTGCAATGGCAGTTCTCCTTTGGCTACGACTAATTTGGTTAAATTACTTCCTAAGTCAATAACGGCTATGTTTTTTTTAATGGTCATGTTATTAGTGGAATCGGATCCACTTCCATAGTTCCTTGTAGGTCACTTTTTTTCCGTACATCAAAATACCTACACGGTAAATTTTTGCAGCCAACCAGGTCGTTCCAATAAAGCCGGCTATTAACAAAATCATAGATACTGCTAATTGCCAATATTCGCTACTCTCCAATCCTCCTGATACTCTAATGAGCATTAAAATAGGAGAGGTGAATGGAATAAGGGAAGCCCAAAATCCAGCAGGATTTGACGGGTTATCCATCATCATTATGGCAATGGCATAGGCGATCATTAGTGGGGCAGTTATGGGAAGTAGAAACTGTTGGACATCTGTTTCGCTATCCACCGCAGAACCTACTGCAGCAAAAAGGGCCGCATAGAGTAAATAACCTCCCAAAAAGTAGAAAATGAACAGTCCAATCATGAGTGGCCAGTTCATTCGGTTTATTAAGTTTTCGGGATCCGTAATATCAAATGCATTGATTTCGGCTGCCACCTGGAGTTGTCCTCCTTGCATTTGTGGCAATTGTTGCATTTGCTGTGCTTGTTCTATAAAAACATCCTTTTTATTGTTCATGATAACCGTTTGTGCTACCGATACAAAAGTGGTCATTAAAACTATCCAAAGTAAAAACTGAGTTAATCCGACCAGTGCTATACCTAAAATTTTACCCATCATTAACTGGAAGGGTTTAACGGAGGTAATGATAACTTCTACAATTCTATTGGTTTTTTCTTCAATCACACCTCGCATTACTTGCGTACCATAAAAGAAAATGAAAAAGAATATTAATAGTCCAGAAACGAAACCAACTAAAACCTGTTCGGATAATACCTCTTCTTCCTTACCGTCTGCCGAAAATTTGAATGTGGCAATGGTTAAGTTGGTTCGAACCTTATTGTAATCCGATTTTTTGATTCCATATTTGGCCATTTTCATTTCTTCAATGACCTTTTCAATTTTGGTTTCTATGGAGCGAATAGTTCTGCCACTCGGTTGTTCCCTAAAATAGAGAAATGGCCTGCTGGATCTTTCCCCATCCATAATTTCGGGTATCCAGAGAATGGCGGTGTATTCTGATTCAGGGAATAATTTTTTGGCATCTGCCAATTCCATATCACTGTAATCAAAGGTGTAATTGGTTCCATCTTCGAGTCTATCAAAAATTGGAGCCATATCATCTACCACTAGAATATTTTGTGGCCCAGCATCACTCATTCCTAAATAGGTGATGAGTGCAATTGCACCCGCCATTAACAATGGCCCTAAAAGAGTCATAATGATGAATGACTTTTTCTTTACTCTCGTTAAGTACTCTCGTTTTATTATGAGCCAAATTTTATCCATGATTATGCGTTTTGAGAGTGAGTAGTTTTTGATACAGCTTGAATAAATATATCATTCATGGAAGGCAGTACTTCTTTTAATCCAGTAACTTGAACATGAGGAATAATATTTGAGAGAACATCGTTTGGAGTTGAGTTGCCTCCAATTTTTATGGTCGTGATAAAATGCTCTTTTTCCAACTCAACGGAAGAAAGTAAAGTTGCACCGGTCCATAACGCATTGGTGAATTTTAATAATCCACCTTTGAATTCGATTTCGTATTCGTTGGCTTTGAAATCATTTTTTACATCTCTTACTGTTCCGGAAAGGATCTTTTTGGAATGATTGATCAATGCAATGTCTTGACAAATCTCTTCTACCGATGACATATTGTGGGTGGAAAAGATGATGGTAGTACCCGCTTTGTTCATTCGTTTAATCTCCGCCTTTATCAAGTTGGTGTTGATGGGATCGAAACCACTAAACGGTTCATCTAAAATCAGTAATTCGGGTTCGTGTAATACGGTTACGATAAACTGGATTTTCTGAGCCATTCCTTTGGATAGCTCCTCTACCTTTTTGTCCCACCACGCAGTGATTTCAAATTTCTCAAACCAATATTTTAGTTTGGACATGGCATCTTTGTATGACATTCCCTTTAATTGCGCCAAATACAAACATTGCTCACCCACTTTCATTTTTCGGTACAAACCACGTTCTTCGGGTAGATAGCCAATTAGAGATCGGTGTGATTCTTTAAGGGGTTCTCCGTTAAGTAAAACGGTACCTGAATCGGGCATGGTAATCTGGTTAATGATTCGGATCAGTGTGGTCTTTCCAGCGCCATTAGGTCCTAGTAATCCAAAGATACTTCCTTTGGGTACTTCAATAGAAACGTTGTTTAATGCGGTGTGACCAGCATATTCTTTAACAACGTTATGCGTTTCAAGAATGTTATTCATATAGTAGCCATGCTAAAATGTTTGAGTTTCAAATTTAGTTAGATAATGGGGTAATAAAAGGGTTTTGGGATGAATGGTCTACATTTTTTTGCGAAAAAAAACGCCCCCTATTTCTAGAAGGCGTTTTGAATATTTGAAGGAGATAAACTCCTACATGTATTTTAATTAAAGTATTCTTTCATTCTTGAGAAGAAGCTTTTTTGACCTGCGTCTTGTTTGGGTTGGAAGTTATCCGAATCACGCAATTTTTCCATCATTGCTTTTTCGTCTTTACTTAACTTTTTCGGGGTCCAAACATTTACATGAATCATCAAATCACCCGTTCCATATGCATTTACTTCGGGTAAACCTTTACCACGTAAACGTAGAATTTTGCCCGCTTCGGTACCTTCGGGAATCGTGATTTTTACTTTCCCAGTAGCTGTAGGAACTTCTACGCTTGTGCCTAATGCCACATCTGCAAAATTCAAGAATAAGTCAAAGTGAAGATTTCTTGCTTCACGAACCAATTGAGGATGTTCTTCCACCTCAATCACAACTAATAGATCACCAGCAACACCACCTTTAGGTCCGTCATTACCACCACCTCTTACAGATAGTTGCATTCCGTCTTCCACACCTGCAGGGATATCTACTTCAATTACATCTTCTTTACGAATTTGACCGTTCGCATCAGAACCAGGAGCTTTTCTATCAATCATTTGTCCGTCACCGTGGCAGGTAGGACAGGTAGAGGCAGTTTGCATTTGCCCTAAGAAAGTACTCGTTACCCGAGTAATTTGACCGGTTCCGTTACATTGTGTACATGTTTTGGTCGTGGTTCCATCTGCGTTAACTAATTTCTTAACCTTGATTTTTTTGTGAACTCCGTTAGCAACATCAGCCAGGGTTAAAGTTAATCGAACTCTAAGGTTAGACCCTTTAACCACACGTCTGCGTTGGCCACCGCCACCACCAAAACCACCTCCGAAGCCACCGCCACCGAAAACATCACCAAATTGCGAGAATATGTCATCCATATTCATACCACCACCGAAACCACCGCCTCCGGCAGCTCCACCCATACCTGCATGACCATATTGGTCATAACGAGCACGTTTGTTTCCGTCACTTAAAACTTCATATGCTTCAGCGGCTTCCTTAAACTTTGCTTCGGCAGAAGCATCGTCCGGGTTTTTATCTGGATGAAATTTAATAGCCATTTTACGATAAGCTTTTTTGATTTGCTTATCATCGGCATTTTTCTCAATCCCTAATATTTCGTAAAAATCTCTTTTATTTGACATTCAAAAATATTTTTTATTCGCCAATTACCACTTTGGCATGACGTAAGATTTTACTGTTTAAGTAGTATCCTTTTTCGGTAACATCAATAACTTTTCCTTTTAAATCTTTTGTTGGCGCTGGAATTTTTGCTATAGCTTCGTACTCGTCACTATTGAACTCTTTCCCTTGAGCCTTCATTTCATTTAACCCTTGTTGGGATAACAAATTAAAGATTTTGTTATGAATCAAATTCATTCCTTCTTTGATAGCTACGACATCTTCCGATTTTTCGTTAGCCACTTTGGCACGATCAAAATCATCCAAAATAGGAAGTAAAGAATTTATGATTTCTTTTCCTGCATTTTGAATTAATTCAATACGCTCTTTTGCCGAACGTCTTCTGAAGTTCTCAAATTCAGAATACATGCGTAAATGTTTATCCTTATATATAACCAATTCTTCTTCTACAGTCGGCTCAGCAGCTTTTGGCTCTTCTGCTTTTTCATCCGTAGAATCTGGAATTGCTGAATTTTCTTGAGATTCTTCGTTTACCATTTCTGGTTGCTTCAAAGTTTCCTCTTTCAAATCCTTTTTTGTCGTTTTGCTCATTATCAAATAATTTGGAAATACCGCATGTCAAATACGAGACCAAGCTCAATTTTTGGACATTTTGGCAGAAAAGGTGCGAAAATAAAAAGACAGGCTGTAAACCTGTCTTTAAATTGTAATAATATGTCGTGTTTTTTTATTTCAACTGCTTTTTTAAAGCATTAGGGAGTTGGGTTCCCCTGAGGTTTTTTCCGATGATAATACCATCACCGTTAATTAATACACTGGCAGGAATCCCTCTAATTCCGTAACGTGCAGCAGCAGCATTGTTCCATCCTTTTAAATCTGAAACGTGGTTTTTCCATAGCAAGCCATCTTTTTTGATCGCTGCTTTCCATTTGTCTTTGTTATTATCTAATGAAACACCAAAAACCGTAAATCCGTTTCCGTTTTTGAATTTTTTGTCTTTGTATTCTTTGTAGGTGTTTACCACATTTGGATTTTCACCTCTGCAAGGACCACACCACGCTGCCCAGAAATCAATTAATACCATTTTACCCCGTAGGTTAGAGAGCTGTATAGGTCTGCCATCCAGTCCATTCATGACGATGTCAGGTGCTTGGTCTCCAATATTAAGACCTTGTTTTACGGGCTCGATTACGGTGTTAGGGTTTTCACTTTTAGCTAATTCCTTGGTAAAGGATAAAGTGGCAATGGCTACCAAAACCAAAATGGCTGATACTTGGAATAGTTTCATAGTATTAATTTTCATGCACTATGGCGATTAGATTCTAGTGATATCGGCTCCCAAAGCAATCAATCGTTGATCAATATTTTGGTAACCTCTATCTATTTGCTCGATGTTGTGAATTAAACTTTCACCTTCTGCCGATAAAGCAGCTATGAGCAAAGATACACCTGCTCTAATGTCCGGAGATGTCATCTGGATGCCTTTTAGTGGACTTTGTTTTCCTAATCCTATAACTGTTGCACGATGGGGGTCACATAAAATTATCTGGGCTCCCATGTCTATCAGTTTGTCTACAAAGAATAATCTGCTCTCAAACATTTTTTGATGGATCAATACACTTCCTTTTGCTTGAGTGGCTATTACCAAAATAATACTTAATAGGTCAGGAGTGAAACCGGGCCAAGGGGCATCACTTATGGTAAGTATAGATCCATCAATAAAGGTATCTACTTCGTATGTGTTTTGTCGGGGAACAATGATGTCATCCCCATTTTTCACGATGCTGATTCCCATCTTCCGGAAAACGGAAGGAATAACTCCCAGGTTTTCGTAAGAAACATCTTTTATGGTGATTTCAGAATTCGTCATGGCTGCTAATCCAATGAAACTACCAATTTCAATCATATCTGGTAGAATTCGGTGTTTGCATCCTGCTAATTTATCTACGCCATGAATAGTTAGGAGATTAGACCCAATTCCTTCAATGTTACCGCCCATGGCGTTAATCATTTTACAAAGTTGTTGAAGGTAGGGTTCACACGCAGCATTATAAATTTGAGTAGTACCTTCAGCCATACAAGCCGCCATTACTATGTTTGCTGTGCCGGTTACAGAGGCCTCATCCAATAACATGTAACAACCTTTTAACTTCTTAGCCGAAACTTCATAAAAGTTGGTGTGTGAATCAAAATCAAATTGAGCACCTAGTTTTTCGAAACCAATAAAGTGGGTATCTAATCTTCTGCGACCAATTTTGTCTCCACCCGGTTTAGGTATGGCTCCAAACCCAAAGCGAGCTAAAAGAGGTCCAACAATCATGATGGACCCACGAAGTCCAGCTCCTTTTTTTCGGAAATCTTCGGACTTTAAAAAATCTAAATCTACTTCATCTGCTTGGAAAGAGTAGGTGTCTGATTTTAGCTTTTTGACTTTTACACCTAAATCACTTAAAAGAGAAATAAGTTTATTTACATCAATAATATCGGGAATGTTGGATATGGTTACTTTTTCTGGAGTTAATAAAACGGCACATAAAATTTGTAGTGTTTCATTCTTTGCTCCTTGAGGAGTAATTTCTCCTTTTAGTTCTTTTCCTCCTCTAACTTTAAAAGTCCCCATTAATATCTTTTTTTGGATTTGTGTTTGCCCGAATTTCTTCTTTTATTGTGGTTGGTATTCGTGTTTTCGTTTTGACTTACTATATGCTTCATTTCATCAAGCATAGCGCCTTCCGGTCGCGTTAGTTTGCCCTCTGAAAGTTCCAATAAATGATTCCAAATAACCACGTCATCTACCGTGTTCTTGTTCCACTGTAAGTATGTTTTTTTCATTAAGTTTCCAACCATTATTGCAAGAGACTCTTTTTGATCCGGGTCTTCTTCCTTGGCCGCTTCTTTAATAATAGTGGTAATAACCTTTCCGTAATGACGGTATTTCTGAACTCCTTTTGGATATTCTACCTTATTAGGTTTACTTTGAAATTCTTCCTTGTTGGGTATCGGATAAGGGGAATCTACCTCCAATAAAAAATTGGACATAATAAATAGGTGATCCCAAAGCTTATGATTGTAATCTTCCAAATCTCTTAATTGAGGATTTAACTGCCCCATTAATTTTATAACCGCCCTTGCTCCTGTGTTTCTTTCCTCTTGATCTTCTACTTTTAACAAGTAATCTACCATTTGGTGAACACTCCTTCCGTATTCAGGGAGTATTAGATCTTTTCTTTCTGTATTATATTCCATTGTTTTCTTCTTTCATATTCTTCAGGTTCCAAGGGAAACCAAAGAATCACAAATCTACATCTAAAAATAATTGGTTGGTAGGTTTTTACCTTTTCAAGTTAACGTTTTAATGTTGATTTAATTTTATGTTGATTTATTAAAGGCGTAAATTTAATTTAACGCTTGGGATGAGCATTATTAATGGGCGTTAAAGTGTCCTAAAATGCCCGTGGACCTTTCAGGATCACGGGCTTGTTCTTTTTAGTGGACTCGTTCTTAACTAAGAATGGCCAGTTTGGCGAATTTTAAAAGTAGTTGTCGTTTCCCCGAATTGATAAATTCAATGGTCACTTTTTGGTTTGGAGCGGTGCCTTCAATCGTTTGAACGGTTCCTATTCCAAATCGTTCATGCTGGACCTTAATTCCTGGTTTTAGTTCTCCTCCTATATCCAAACTTCCTTGTGCTGTGGATGATTTCTCCGTATTTGCTACACGCGTCATATTGTGAGGCTTTGTTGGAGCTTGGTAAGACCCAGAAGAAGTAAAAGAAGCTTTACCCGTTTTTTGAAATTCTTGCTTTGTGGGGCGTGCGTTATTTCTTTTTTCCACACGATTTAAAGTACCTGTTTCCTGGAAGTCTACATATTGTTCATCAATTTCCTTTAAAAAACGACTAGGTGAAGTACTAATCAAGTCTCCCCATTTATAACGCATGTTGGCATAAGAAATGGTGAGTTGTGTTTCTGCTCGGGTAATAGCCACATAAAATAGTCTTCGTTCTTCTTCCAGGTCAGCTCGTGAACCTACCGAAAGTTGTGAAGGAAATAAATTTTCTTCCAAACCAGCTACATAAACATGTCCAAATTCTAGCCCTTTGGATGCGTGAATGGTCATTAAAGTGACTTTGTCACTATCTTCATCTCCTTTGTCCATGTCCTTATCTGTCAATAATGGAATGTCTTGGATAAAGTTGGCCAATGTAGGGGCTAGGTCCTCGGGGTTTTCAGTGAAATCTTTTAATGAATTCAACATTTCCTGGACATTATCATGGCGTCCTATTCCTTCCGGTGTTTTATCGTTATGTAGTTCTTTTAAAATTCCAGTGCTCGAAGCGATAACTTTTCCTGCTTCGTATGCATCTTGATTCTTTGCTACTATTTTGAAACTTTTTATCATTTCAACAAATCCGGCAATTTTGTTTTTTGCACCTCCATGAATTTGGATAGGAACGTTATCTAAATTTTGGATGAGTTCCCATATATTTAAATTGTTTTCTGATGCAAATAAATTTATTCGATCCATCGTGGTTTGACCAATACCTCTAGCTGGATAATTGATAATTCGTTTTAATGCTTCGGCATCATTTGGGTTAAAAACCAAACGGCAGTATGCCAGGAAATCTTTAATTTCCTTACGTTGGTAAAACGAAAGTCCGCCATATATTCTGTACGGAATACTTAACTTTCTAAGCGCATCCTCCAGCGAACGAGATTGTGCATTAGTTCTATATAGAATAGCAAATTCGGAATTAGCAATTTGATGCGTTTTTTTAGCATGAATAATGCTATGTGCTATTCCTAAAGCTTCTTCAGTATCACTAATAGCAGCCATGATGGTGATTTTATTTCCATCATCATTACTCGTCCACACATCTTTTTTAATTTGATCTTCATTGTATTTAATCAAACTATTAGCCGCTTTTACAATATGTTGAGTAGAACGGTAGTTCTGCTCTAATTTATAGGTTTTGGCATCGCTGTAGTCACGCTTGAAATTTAAAATGTTTTGGATGCTTGCTCCACGGAAGGCATAAATACTTTGGGCATCGTCTCCTACCACACTTATGTTTTGGAACCGATCGGCCAGTGCTTTAACAATCACATATTGTGAAAAGTTGGTATCTTGGTACTCATCCACTAAAATGTATCTAAAGCGATCTTGGTACTTGTGTAAAACTTCAGGGAAATCTCGTAATAAGACATTCATGTTAAATAGGAGATCATCAAAGTCCATTGCTCCGGACCTAAATAAACGTTCATTGTATATCTTATAGATATTACCAAGTTCTGGTTTTTTGGATTGCATATCCTCTTTGGTAATATTCAAGTTGCCCAAATAGGCCGCAGGAGTAAGTAAATTGTTTTTTGCTCCGGAAATTCGGTTCAAAACCACATTGGGTTTGTAAACCTTTTCATCTAAACCTCTTTCTTTTACAATGGTCTTTATGAGTTTTTTTGCATCATCGGTATCGTAAATAGTGAAGTTGCTTTGGTACCCTAGTTTTTCTCCTTCGGAACGTAAAATACGAGCGAATACAGAGTGAAAGGTACCCATCCATAAGCTTTTCGCTTTAGATTGGCCCACGAGTTGACCAATACGTTCTTTCATTTCACGAGCTGCTTTATTCGTAAAGGTTAAAGATAATATGTTATGAGGAGAAATACCATTGTGAAGTAATGCGGCAATTCTGTAGGTAAGAACTCTGGTCTTCCCTGATCCTGCACCTGCAATAATCATAGATGGTCCTTCCGTGTTAATTACTGCTGCTCTTTGGGCTTCATTTAGTTCTTTTAAAAATTCCATGCTGCAAATGTAAACTCCTGTGAACAACCTAGTGCGAAGGATTAACGTTCCTTTTGAAAAAGAAATCGACAAGCCCTTCATAACTTTTCTAAGTTATTGTCAATTAATTGAATAAAAATTAAATGGCGGTGTTGTTTTTACCGATTAATCACGTACATTTGCAGCCCCTTAAAAGGGACTGAATTATAATAAATCAACATTTGATAGTAATATATGCCAACTATTCAGCAATTAGTTAGAAAAGGACGAACTAAAAAAGTGAAGCAAAGTAAATCTGCTGCACTTAACAGTTGTCCTCAACGAAGAGGTGTATGTGTGAGAGTTTACACTACAACTCCAAAGAAACCTAATTCAGCAATGAGAAAAGTTGCTAGGGTAAGATTGACCAACGGAAATGAGGTTAATGCTTATATCGGAGGCGAAGGCCATAACTTACAAGAGCATTCAATCGTTCTTATAAGGGGTGGGAGAGTTAAAGATTTACCTGGTGTTCGTTACCACATCGTTCGTGGGGCGCTTGATACTGCTGGGGTAGAGGGACGTACGCAAAGACGTTCAAAATACGGAACTAAAAGACCAAAGAAGAAGTAATTCTTCGAAATTAAAGAACTATGAGAAAAGGTAGAGCTAAAGAGAGGATACTGACTCCGGACCCAAAGTTTAACGACAAAGTGGTAGCGAAGTTTGTAAATAACCTCATGTTAAGCGGAAAAAAGAGTACTGCATATCGCGTTTTTTATGAAGCGATGGATATGGTGGCTGAAAAGGCTGAGGAAGAAGGATCACTAGCAACTTTCCATAAAGCACTTGTAAACATTACTCCCGGAGTGGAAGTGAAGTCTAGAAGAGTTGGTGGTGCTACATTCCAGATACCTCAACCAGTTCGGAAAGAAAGAAAAGATTCAATGGCAATGAAATGGATGATCAGTTTCGCTAGAAAGCGTAATGGTAAATCTATGGGCCGTAAACTTGCTGATGAGATTTTAGCAGCTGCGAACGAAGAAGGTGGAGCTTTCAAAAAGAAAGAAGACACGCATCGTATGGCGGAAGCGAATAAAGCATTCTCGCACTTTAGATTCTAAAAGATGGCAAGTAGAGATCTTAAATACACAAGAAATATTGGGATTATGGCCCACGTTGATGCTGGTAAAACAACGACAACGGAGCGTATCCTATATTATACTGGGTTAAGTCATAAAATTGGTGAGGTGCATGATGGTGCCGCAACCATGGATTGGATGGAGCAAGAGCAGGAAAGAGGTATTACTATTACTTCTGCTGCAACTACTACGTCTTGGAAGTATCCAACTATTCAGGGTGAGCCAATTGATGGTTCTGAAGAGTATAAAGTAAATATTATTGATACTCCTGGTCACGTTGATTTTACCGTTGAGGTAGAGCGTTCGTTGCGTGTGTTGGATGGTGCAATTGCATTGTTTTGTGCATCGTCTGGTGTGGAGCCGCAATCAGAAACGGTTTGGAGACAGTCAGATAAATATAATGTGCCTCGTATTGGATTCATTAACAAAATGGATCGTATGGGTGCTGATTTCTTTAATGTGATTAAAGAAATTAAAGAAAGATTAGGTGCGCGTCCTATTCCTTTGCAAATTCCAATTGGTTCAGAAACTGAATTCGTAGGTGTTGTTGATTTAACAACTATGAAGTCTATTATCTGGAATGATGAGGATAAAGGAATGACGTATAAGGAGGAAGAAGTTCCTTCCGAGTTATTGGAAGAAGCCCAGCAATGGAGGAATCACTTGATTGAAGCAGTTGCTGAAACAGATGATGAATTGATGGAGAAATTCTTTGAAGATCCTGCATCAATTACAAAAGAAGAAATTTACACTGCTGTTAGAAAGGCTACAATTGCAATGGAGATTACTCCGATGTTATGTGGTTCTGCCTTTAAGAATAAGGGAGTACAAACAGTATTGGATGCGGTGATGGCTTTCTTGCCCTCTCCATTAGATAATGGACAAGCAGAAGGTTTCAATCCAGATACAGAAGAAACTGAGGTTCGTCAACCAACCATAGATGAGCCTATGGCTGCATTGGCATTTAAAATTGCAACGGATCCATTTGTTGGTCGTTTATGTTTTATTAGAAACTATTCGGGAGTGATTAAGGCGGGTTCTTATGTGAAGAATATGCGTACCGGTAAGAAAGAGCGTATTTCACGTTTGTTTCAAATGCACTCCAATAAGCAAAATTCTATCGAGCGATTAGAAGCGGGTGATATTGGTGCTGCTGTTGGATTTAAAGATATTCGTACTGGAGATACATTGTGTGATGAAAAACATCCAATCGTATTAGAGTCGATGTCATTTCCTGAACCGGTAATCGGTATCGCTATTGAACCAAAGACACAAGCTGATTTAGATAAATTAGGTGTAGGTCTTGGGAAATTGGCGGAAGAGGATCCGACCTTCCAAGTTCGAACAGATGAAGATTCTGGTCAAACTGTAATTTCAGGAATGGGTGAATTACACCTCGAGATTTTGGTGGATCGTTTAAAAAGAGAATTTAATGTTGAGGTAAACGAAGGTGCTCCTCAGGTTGCTTATAAAGAAGCTATTGTTGGGGAAACTGAGCATAGAGAAACGTATAAGAAACAATCTGGTGGACGTGGTAAGTTTGCTGATGTAGTCTTTAAAATGGGTCCTCGTGAGGATGGTGCAGCTGGACTGGAATTCGTAAACTCTGTAAAGGGTGGGCATATTCCAAAAGAATTTGTTCCTTCTATTGAAAAGGGATTTAAAGCAGCAATGAAAAATGGTATTCTCGCTGGTTATGAAGTTGAAAGTTTAAAAGTAACTATTCTAGATGGGTCTTTTCACCCGGTAGATTCAGATGCGTTATCTTTTGAAATAGCTGGTAAACTTGGATATAAACATGCTTTCCCAAAAGCAGGAGCAAAAATTCTGGAGCCGATCATGAAGCTTGAGGTTGTTACTCCTGAAGCTAATATGGGGGATATTGTTGGTGATTTGAACAGAAGACGTGGTCAAGTTGATGGAATGGATTCTAGAAATGGAGCTCAGGTTATTAATGCAAAAGTGCCCTTGTCAGAAATGTTCGGTTATGTAACCACATTACGTACCATTTCTTCAGGTAGAGCTTCTTCTACCATGGAATTCTCACATTATGATGATGTTCCGAGAAATGTTGCAGAAAAAATTATTGAAAACGTAAAAGGAAAAAACTAATATCATGGCTCAAAAGATTAGAATTAAACTAAAGTCTTACGACCATAATTTGGTGGATAAGTCAGCTGAAAAAATAGTAAAGACTGTAAAGTCAACAGGTGCAGTAGTTAATGGACCAATTCCATTACCAACGCACCGTAAAATTTTCACGGTTCTTAAGTCACCTCACGTGAATAAGAAATCAAGAGAGCAATTTCAATTAAATGACCACAAGAGATTGCTTGATATATATTCATCATCGTCTAAAACAGTAGACGCGCTGATGAAATTAGAATTACCAAGTGGTGTAGAAGTAGAAATTAAAGTTTAATTATTACCATGTCAGGAATTATAGGTAAAAAACTAGGTATGACTAGCATCTTCAATGAAGATGGTAAGAATATACCTTGTACGGTAATTGAAGCTGGCCCATGTGTGGTGACTCAAGTTCGTACGGAAGAAGTTGACGGTTATGTAGCTGTTCAATTAGGATTCGGTGAAGCAAGAGATAAAAGCACCCCGAATGCTCTTAAAGGGCATTTCAAGAAGGCTGGAACAACTCCAAAAAGTAAATTAGCAGAATTTAAAGGTTTCGAATCGAAACTTAAATTAGGCGATGAAATCTTAGTGGATGTATTTGAAGAAGGAGAATTTGTTGATGTATCTGGAACCTCTAAAGGTAAAGGATTTCAAGGAGTTGTAAAACGTCACGGTTTCGCTGGTGTTGGACAAGCAACCCACGGTCAACATAATCGTTTACGTGCGCCAGGTTCTATTGGAGCTGCATCGTACCCTGCACGAGTATTCAAAGGAATGCGTATGGCAGGTCAAATGGGAAATGAAAAGGTTAAGATACTGAATCTTCAAATTTTGAAGGTAGATAAAGAAAACAATGTACTAATTGTTAAAGGTGCTATACCTGGATCAAATGGTTCGTACGTAATAGTTGAGAAATAATGAAAGTAGCTTTATTCGATACTAAAGGAAAAGAAACCAGTAAAAAGGTGGAGTTAAGCGATAGCATATTTGCTGTTGAGCTGAACGAACATGCTTTCTATTTAGATGTGAAACTACACTTGGCCAACCAACGTCAAGGTACACACAAATCTAAAGAGAGAGGCGAAATCGCGGGAAGTACTCGTAAGATTAAGAAGCAAAAAGGAACTGGTACTGCTCGTGCGGGTAGTATTAAGTCGGGTGTTTTTAGAGGCGGTGGTCGTATGTTTGGACCAAGACCTAGAAACTATAGCTTCAAACTAAACAAGAAGATTAGAAAAGTTGCCAGACGTTCTGCGTTGACTGCGAAACTTCAAAAAGGAGAATTAATTGTGTTACAAAATGTAAGTTTTGACTCAATTAAAACGAAGAACTATTCTGAGTTTTTAACAAACTTCGATGTTCTTGGGAAAAACTCTCTTTTAGTTGTTGCTGAGGAGAATAAAAATGTATATTTGTCGGCTCGAAATTTAAAAGGCGCTAAAGTTATAAACGCCTCTGAGTTAAACACTTATGATATCTCGAAAGCAAATAAAGTTTTGTTGTGCGAAGGTTCACTTAATGTAATCGAGCAAAATTTAAGTTAAGTCATGGAAATTATTAAGAAACCAATTATTACAGAAAAGATGACGGAGATGGGTGAAAGCCTTAACCGTTATGGTTTTGTAGTAGACCGTAGAGCCAACAAGATTGAGATCAAAGCTGCGATTGAAGCTGCTTATGATGTTACGGTTGAGAAGATTAATACAATGATTCAAGCTGGAAAGGCAAAATCACGTTTTACTAAAGCTGGTGTTGTAAAAGGAAATAGTGGTCACTTTAAAAAGGCTATTGTTACTTTGAAAGACGGTGATGTAATTGATTTTTACAGCAATATCTAAATAAAGAGAAATGGCGGTAAAGAAACTAAAACCAACAACACCTGGACAAAGATTTAGAGTTGTTTCAATGTTTGAAACAATTACTACAAGTACTCCAGAGAAAAGTTTGTTGTCTCCGAAAAAAAGATCCGGTGGTAGAAATGCAACTGGTCGAATGACAATCCGTAATATCGGTGGGGGTCACAAACAACGATATAGAACTATTGACTTTAAACGAGATAAGTTTGGAGTTGAAGGTACAGTTAAAACGATTGAGTATGATCCAAATAGATCTGCTCGTATTGCGTTAGTGTACTATACTGATGGTGAAAAAAGATACATTGTTGCACCTACAGGATTAGAAGTTGGTCAGACTATTTTTTCTGGCAAAGACGCTTCTCCTGAAGTTGGAAATTCACTGTATTTGAGTGAGATTCCATTAGGTACAATTATCCATAACATTGAATTGCATCCTGGTCAAGGAGCGAAGATGGCACGTAGTGCTGGTGCTTATGCACAATTGGCTGCGAAAGATGGGAAATTTGCAGTAATTAAGTTACCTTCAAGTGAAATGAGATTAGTCTTATTGACGTGTATGGCATCTATAGGTACTGTATCTAATTCTGATCACGCTTTGACTCGTCAAGGTAAAGCAGGTGCTAACAGATGGGCTGGACGTAGACCAAGAGTTAGAGGTGTTGCTATGAATCCGGTTGATCACCCAATGGGTGGTGGTGAAGGAAAGAAATCTGGAGGTCACCCTAGATCTAGAAATGGAATTCCTGCGAAAGGATACAAAACTAGATCTCCGAAAAAGAGTTCAAGTAAGTACATTATCGAAAGACGTAAAAAATAATAGAAATGAGTAGGTCATTAAAAAAGCCCCCATTTATACATTATAAGTTGATGAAACGAGTTTTAGAAGCTCAGGATTCAACGAAGAAAACTACAATTAAAACTTGGTCGAGAGCTTCAATGATCTCACCAGAGTTTGTTGGGTTGACTGTAGCTGTACATAATGGCAAAAAGTTTATTCCTGTTTTTTGTAATGAAAACATGGTAGGACACAAACTAGGAGAATTTTCTCCAACCAGAACCTTTAGAGGTCATGGTGGTAACAAGAAAAGATAATTGACCAGAAGGTAATTAATACAACATGGGTTCAAGAAAAAAAATCAAAGCTGAGGCAGCTAAAGAGGCACGTAAATTAGTTTACGTAGCTAAATTGAATAACTGCCCAACTAGTCCACGAAAAATGAGACTGGTGGCTGACCTAGTTAGAGGAATGGATGTGCAGAAAGCTTCTGCGGTATTGCAATTCTCTAAAAAGGAAGCATCTATTAAAATGGAGAAATTATTAAGATCTGCCATCGCCAATTACGAAGTGAAAACGGGTAATAGCTGGGAAGATGCTAATTTGTTCATTAAAGAGATCAAGGTAGATGGTGGAAGAATGTTAAAACGTATTCAGCCTGCTCCACAAGGGCGTGCACACAGAATTCGTAAAAGATCAAACCACGTTACTTTAATAGTAGACGCTAAAACTGAGGATAAATAAGATGGGACAGAAAACAAATCCAATATCGAACCGATTAGGTTTTATTCGTGGCTGGGACTCAGCATGGTATGGTGGAAATGATTACGGAGATAAGTTAGCCGATGATTATAAAATTAGAAGATACCTTTACGCTAGATTACGTAAAGCAAGTATTTCTAGGATCATTATCGAAAGAACGTTGAAGTTAATTACTGTTACTGTACATACTGCTCGTCCAGGTATTATCATCGGTAAAGGTGGCTCAGAGGTTGATAAATTGAAAGAAGAATTGAAAAAAATCTCTAATAATGAGGTTCAAATCAATATTTTTGAAATTAAAAGACCGGAACTAGAAGCTCGTTTAGTAGCGGAAGGAATTGCTCGTCAAATTGAAGGAAGAATTTCATATAGAAGAGCCATTAAAATGTCTATTCAGTCTACCATGAGATCTGGTGCTGAGGGTATTAAAGTTCAAATTTCTGGTCGTTTGAATGGTGCTGAGATGGCGCGTTCAGAAAACTATAAAGAAGGAAGAACACCTTTACATACTTTTCGTGCTAATATAGATTATTCGCTTGTTGAAGCTCACACAACTTATGGCCGTATTGGTGTAAAAGTGTGGATTTGCAATGGGGAAGTTTATGGAAAGCGTGATTTATCTCCAAATATTGGATCGAAATCAAAGGGACCTAGATCTCCTAAAGGAAAATTTAGAGGTAGAAAAAAATAATTACGGACTGTAAAGATTAATAGAAATGTTACAACCAAAAAAGGTAAAACGTAGAAGAGTCCAGAAAGGAAGAATTAAAGGACTAGCTCAAAGAGGTAGTACGGTTGCTTTTGGTTCGTTTGGTATTAAAGCGTTAGCAATGGGTAGAATCACTTCAAGGCAAATTGAAGCTGCTCGTATCGCAATGACCAGACGTATGAAAAGAGAGGGGCAAGTTTGGATTCGAATTTTTCCAGACACTCCAATTACCAATAAACCTGCGGAAGTACGTATGGGTAAAGGTAAAGGAGCCTTGGATCACTGGGTATGTAAAATTAAACCTGGAAGAATCTTATATGAGATTGACGGGGTGGATGTTGAAACTGCAAAAGAAGCATTACGTTTGGCTGCTCAAAAGCTTCCAATGAAATGTAAGTTTGTTATGCGTAAGGATTTCGTAGCTTAATAATAGGAAGATGAAGCAATCAGAGATAAAAGAGCTTTCTACTGAAGAAGTAGTAGAAAGAGTTGAAGTTGAGACAGCAGCACTTCAAAAGCTAAGAATGATACACACTGTTTCACCATTAGAGAATCCTTTACGGATTCGTGATGCAAGAAGAACAGTAGCTCGTTTAAAAGCGGAGCAAACAAGAAGAGCAATTAACGAAAATAAAGCTTAGATCATGGAAAGAAACCTGAGAAAAGAAAGAATTGGGGTTGTCGCTTCGAACATGATGGAGAAATCTATCGTTGTAATGATCGAAAGAAAAGTGAAACACCCAAAGTATGGTAAATTCGTTAAGCAGTCCTCGAAGTTTGTGGCGCATGACGAGAAAAATGAATGTAACATTGGCGATACTGTAAGAATAATGGAAACAAGAAAACTCTCTAAGAATAAAAACTGGAGACTTGTTGAAATTCTTGAGAAAGCCAAGTAATAATACGTAGATAGTCATGGTACAAACGGAATCAAGATTAAGAGTAGCGGATAATAGTGGAGCTAAAGAAGTTCTAGTTATTCGTGTGCTAGGCGGAACTAAACGCAGATATGCTTCTATTGGTGACAAAGTTGTTGTTACCGTTAAGCATGCCATTCCAAATGGTGGTGTTAAAAAAGGAGCAGTTTCTACAGCAGTTGTTGTAAGAACCAAAAAAGAAATCAGAAGACCTGACGGAACTTATATCCGTTTCGATGATAACGCAGTTGTATTGTTAAATGCAGGTGGTGAGATTAGAGGAACGCGTATTTTCGGCCCTGTAGCTCGTGAGTTACGTGATAAGGACTTTATGAAAATTGTATCTCTAGCACCAGAAGTGCTTTAAATAGTAGAAATTATGGGAAACAAACTTCACATAAAAACGGGTGACAACGTTATGGTTGTTGCTGGTAACGAAAAAGGAAACTCAGGCAAGGTTTTGGGTTTTAATACGAAACGTGACCGTGCTACTGTAGAGGGTTTAAACATGATTAAAAAACATGTTAAACCATCTGCTACAAATGCACAGGGAGGGATAGAAGAAGTAGAAGGTGGAATTCACATTTCAAACCTAATGGTTGTGGATAGTAAAGGAGTTCCTAGCCGTACTACTCGTAAATCAGATTCAGACGGAAAAAGTACAAGGTTTTCTGTTAAATCAAATATAGAGGTTAAGTAATGGCATATATTCCAAATCTTAGAACAAAATATAACGATGAAATCGTTCCTGCTCTAAAAGAGAAGTTTTCTTACTCTTCTATTATGCAGGTACCAAAGTTGGAAAAAATCATTTTAAGTCAGGGTGTGGGTAACGGAACTACTGATAAGAAATTAGTTGAAAATGCAGTGACGGAAATGACAATGATTTCTGGACAAAAAGCTTTCGCAACTCTTTCGAAAAAGGATATTTCTAACTTCAAATTACGTAAAGGAATGCCTGTTGGGGCAAAAGTTACCTTACGTAATAACAAAATGTATGAATTCTTAGAAAGATTTATAAGAGTCTCTCTTCCTCGAACCCGTGATTTCCGTGGGGTTAACACGAAATTGGATGGTAGAGGTAATTATACTTTAGGAATTAAAGAACAAATAATGTTTCCTGAAATTGATATCGATAAAATACCTAATATTACCGGTATGGATATTACTTTCGTGACATCTGCAAATACAGATGAAGAAGGATTCGAATTATTACAAAAGTTTGGATTCCCATTTAAAAAATAAGAAGAGATGGCAAAAGAATCAATGAAAGCAAGAGAGCGTAAACGAGCAGCAATGATCGAAAAGTACGCTGAGAAAAGAGCTCTCTTAAAAGCTGAAGGAGATTGGGAAGGTTTACAAAAACTTCCGAAAGATTCTTCTGCAGTACGTGCGCACAACCGTTGTAAAATCACGGGACGTCCAAGAGGATATATGCGTCACTTTGGTGTTTCTAGAGTAACCTTTAGAGAACTGGCATCATCGGGTTTAATCCCAGGTGTTAAAAAAGCAAGTTGGTAAATTAAAAATAACGATATTAATTAGACAGAAATGACTGATCCAATCGCAGATTACTTAACCAGATTAAGAAATGCACAAAAATCGGGACACCGTGTTGTGGAAATTCCTTCTTCTGGAGTAAAAAGAGAAATGACTAAGATTCTATTTGATAAGGGATATATCCTTAACTATAAATTAGAATCAGATACCCCAGGGGGAAACATTAAAGTGGCGTTGAAATACGACAGAGAAACCAAAGTTGGTGCGATCAAAAACTTAACTAGAGTTTCTAGACCAGGTTTAAGAAAGTATGTGGGTGCAGGTGAATTGCCACGTGTATTAAACGGTTTAGGTATTGCCATTTTATCTACTTCTAAAGGTGTTATTACTGATAAAGAAGCTAGACAACTTAACGTTGGTGGTGAATACATTTGTTCAATCTATTAATAAGAAGAAGAGATGTCTAGAATAGGAAATTTACCAATTAGTATTCCACAAGGCGTTACCGTTACTGTTACAGGTAATTTGGTAACCGTTAAGGGAACAAAAGGTGAGCTTACTCAAACTATCGATCCAGCTATCGCTGTTACTGTAGAAGAAAACAAAATAATTGTTGTTCGTTCTGCGGAAACTAAAGATCTAAAATCAAAGCATGGCTTGTATCGATCTTTAATCTATAATATGATTGAGGGTGTTACAGTAGGTTATAAAAAAGTAATGGAACTTATAGGTGTTGGATTTAGAGCTTCGGTTCAAGGTCAGAAACTAGAGTTGTCATTAGGTTATTCTCACGGAATTGTGTTTGTTTTACCAGAAGAAGTTAAGGTAACTGCGGTTTCCGAAAGAGGTAAGGCACCAATTGTTACATTCGAATCGCATGATAAACAGTTAATTGGTGCGGTTGCAGCAAAATTGAGATCATTGCGTAAACCTGAACCGTACAAAGGAAAAGGTATTCGTTTCATGGGTGAGCAAATTCGTAGAAAAGCTGGTAAAACAGCAGCTAAATAATATTAGATCATGGCTATTAGTAAATTACAGCGTAGAGCTAAAATTAAACAAAGAGTTAGAAAGAATGTTTTCGGAACTCAAGAAATGCCTAGATTGAGCATTTTTAGAAGTAACAAAGAAATTTACGCTCAAGTTATTGAGGATGTAAATGGAAAAACTTTAGCTGCCGCAAGTTCAATGAAAATGAAGACAGATGGTCTTTCTAAATTGGAAATTGCAAAGTTAGTTGGTGCAGAATTAGCGAAGAAAGCAGTGGAAGCAAATATTACAAAAGTAGTATTTGACCGTAACGGATTCTTGTTTCATGGACGTGTTAAAGCGTTTGCAGATGGAGCTAGAGAAGCTGGATTAAAATTTTAATTACGATCATAGTTTATATTTATGAAACAAGTTAGAACGACAGAGTCAGAATTAAAAGACACAGTTGTAAAAATTAGAAGAGTTACTAAGGTAACTAAAGGTGGTCGTACATTTGGTTTTTCTGCAGTAGTAGTTGTAGGTGACGAAAACGGAGTTGTAGGATACGGATTAGGGAAATCTAAGGAGGTAATTGGTGCAATATCTAAGGGATTAGATACAGCTAAAAAGAACCTTATTAAAGTTCCTGTTTTAAAAGGTACGATTCCACATACCCAACTCGGTAAGTTCGGTGGATCAGTGGTCTTGATTAAGCCTGCTACTCACGGTACTGGTGTTATTGCTGGTGGTGCGATGCGTGCTGTTTTAGAGAGTGTTGGTATTACTGATGTACTTGCTAAATCAAAGGGGTCGTCAAATCCTGTTAATGTAGTAAAAGCAACGATTGATGCTTTAGCTAAATTGAGCGATGCGAACGCTGTAGCAAAAAGAAGAGGCATTTCATTAGAAAAGGTCTATAACGGTTAATCTTAGAAGAAATGGCTAAAGTTAAAGTTACACAAGTAAGGTCGGTAATTAGACGACCAGGTGACCAAAAGAAAACCATGGTTGCGTTAGGTTTGAAAGGAATTAACCAAAGTGTTGAACACGAAGGGACTCCACAAATCTTAGGTATGGTAAACAAGATTAAGCATCTTGTAAGCGTTGAAGAAGTTAAGTAAATAGATTTTTATCATGGATTTAAGTAATTTATCACCGGCAGAAGGGTCGGTAAGAAATAACACGAAGCGTCTAGGACGTGGTCAGGGTTCTGGTAAAGGTGGAACTTCTGCTCGTGGACATAAAGGTGCAAAATCTCGTTCTGGATATTCTAAGAAAGTTGGTTTTGAAGGTGGTCAAATGCCTTTGCAACGTAGAGTTCCAAAATTTGGATTTAAGAACATTAATCGTGTAGAGTACACTCCTATTAACTTAGATGTTATTCAAGCCTACGTTGAAGAAAACAACGTTGATACTATCTCAATTGATGATTTAGTGGAAAGAGGTCTTGTTGGCACTAATGAATTAGTGAAAGTATTAGGACGTGGAGAATTAAAGGCAAAAATTGTGATTGAAGGAAATAAGTTTTCATCTAGTGCAATTGAAGCTATTGAGAAACTTGGTGGAGAAGCCAAAACTGTTTAATTGATGAATAAGTTTTTTCAGACAATCGCAAATATCTTCAGAATTGAAGAGCTTAGGAATAGAATCCTTTTAACGATCGGTTTTATTGCTATTTATAGATTAGGTTCGTTTGTTGTATTACCTGGAGTGGATACTCAGGTTCTTGGAAGTAACGAAGCAACTGGGCTTGCGGCCTTGTTGAATTTGTTTGCTGGTGGAGCCTTTAGTAGAGCGTCAGTTTTTGCATTAGGAATCATGCCGTATATTTCGGCATCTATTGTGATGCAATTGCTTGGAATAGCTGTACCATCCGTTCAAAAGTTACAAAAAGACGGTGAAAGCGGTCGAAACAAAATTAATCAATGGACAAGATGGTCTACCATTGCTATTACCTTAGGACAAGCTCCAGGGTACTTAGCAACGCAAATACCAAGTAATGCTATTGTGAACCCTGGGTTCTTTTCCTTTACCTTTCCAGCTATCGTTATATTATCAGCGGGTACATTATTTGTAATGTGGCTTGGTGAAAAGATTACGGATAAGGGAATTGGAAATGGTATTTCATTGATTATTATGATTGGGATTATTGCGAATCTCCCAACGGCATTCTTAACGGAATGGGAAGCCCAAATGGGTGACCTAGGCGGTGGATTAGTCGTTGTTTTATTGGAGTTAGCGATTTTACTTTTTGTGATCTTGATTACTATCTTATTAGTTCAAGGGGTCAGAAGGGTGCCAATTCAGTTTGCAAAGAAAATCATGGGTGTTCAGCAAATGGGTGGAGCACGTCAGTTTATTCCGTTAAAAGTGAATGCTGCCGGTGTTATGCCAATCATTTTTGCCCAAGCCTTGATGATGTTACCTATTACTTTAGCCGGCTTTGCCGCTAGTGCTGAGGGAGATACGGGCGATGCCTTTACTAGTTTTGCTGCAATGTTCAGTGATGTTAGTGGTGTCTATTATAATGTTACATTTGCAGTCTTAATTATCGTCTTCACGTATTTCTATACGGCCATAACTGTGAATCCACAGCAAATGGCAGATGATTTGAAGAAAAACGGTGGATTTGTACCGGGTGTGAAGCCAGGTAAGGATACAGCCGACTTCTTAGATACTATCTTATCTAGGATTACTTTACCAGGATCAATATTCCTGGCATTGATCGCAATATTACCTGCCTTTGCGATAAAGGCCGGTGTGGCTCAAAGCTTTTCATATTTCTTTGGGGGTACATCGCTTTTAATTATGGTGGGTGTAATTTTGGATACATTACAACAAATTGAAAGTTATTTGTTAATGCGTCACTACGATGGACTTACTGAAACAGGTAAGTTGAAGGGACGTGCAACAGGTGC
>CAJXZP010000046.1 GCA_913062955.1 uncultured Flavobacteriales bacterium
GAGTAACAAAAACCTTTACATCCAATCGGGTGATTACATTGTCATGATTGTAGGGGGGCCAAATGCCCGTAAAGATTACCACTTTAATGAAACCGAAGAGTTGTTTTTTCAGCTAAAAGGAGATATCAATGTTCGGATCCAAGAAAATGGAAAAGCACGCGATATCGCTATTAAGGAAGGGGAAATGTTCTTACTTCCAGCACGTATACCCCATTCACCCATGCGGGGTGAAAATACCGTTGGTTTGGTTATTGAACGTAAACGTGGCGGTGATTTGAAAGATGGTTTGATGTGGTTTTGCGATGAATGTAATTCGAATCTGCACCAAGTATTCTTTCCATTGGAGGATGTAGAAAAAGATTTCTTACCGAGATTTAAAGAGTTTTATGCCTCCGAGGATTTACGTAAATGTAAACGTTGCGGTCATACCATGGAGACCGACCCAAGATTTGTTGAATAATTACCCCCACTAGAGATACCAATAAGATGACAGACTATTCTGGATTAAAAATAGATTCACATACCCATATAATGCCTCGCCATATTCCTGATTTCGCTAAGAAATTTGGATACGAAGGATTTATCATGTTGCACCATCACGATCATGATGATAAGGTGGATATGATGCAAGGCGATAAGTTTTTTAGAACGGTTGAACCCAATCTATTTGATCCGCAAACAAGAATTGATGATTATAAATTAAACCATACACAAGTGCAAGTTATTTGTACGGTGCCGGTTTTATTTGCCTATTTCGCCAAACCAGAACACGGGTATGAAGTGGCTAAATTTTTGAATGATGATATCGCACAAACGGTTCATGATAACCCAAAAAACTACATTGGTCTGGGAACATTACCCATGCAGGATGTAGACCTTTCGGTGAAAGAGTTACACCGGATTAAAAAAATTGGTTTAGCCGGAATTCAAATTGGTTCCAATATTAATGATATGAACCTAAACGAAGAGGTGTTTTTTCCGATTTGGAAAACATGTCAGGAATTAGGTTTGGCTATTATGGTTCACCCATGGAACATGATGGGTTTCAACGAAATTAAAAAATACTGGCTACCATGGTTAGTAGGTATGCCGGCCGAAACAACCCGAGCAGCTGCGTCCATGATTTTTGGAGGCGTATTCGAAAAGTTCCCCGCATTACGGGTGATGTTCTCACATGCGGGTGGTTCTTTGATTCCAACCATTGGCAGATTAGAACACGGATTTAATTGCCGTCCTGATTTGGTAGCCGTAGATAATCCACATAACCCAAGAAACTACTTTGGTAAGTTTTGGGTAGATAGTATTACACACGATCCGGATTTATTGCATTACATCATCAAACAAATCGGTACCGAAAGAATTACCTTAGGGAGTGATTATCCTTTCCCTTTAGGCGATTTGGAGATAGGTAAATTCATTTTGGATATGGGATTAACCCCTAAACAAGTGGAAGATATTTATTGTAATTCTCCCCTAGAATGGTTAGGATTAAATAAGTCACAGTTTCTGTAGCGAATGAAAAAAAGACTTCTACTCGTACTATTTATTTTTATGATTTTGGGCAACGGATTTGCGCAGGACCTACAATCGAATACGGTTAAAAAACGACCCCGTATCGGATTGGTATTGAGTGGAGGAGGTGCCAAAGGTTTTGCCCATATTGGAGTCATTAAGCTTTTAGAAGAAGTGGGGATAATTCCCGATTATGTGACCGGTACAAGTATGGGGAGTGTTGTAGGTGCTTTATACTCCATGGGCTACACGGTGGCCGAAATGGAAGAAATAGCAGATACCACCCATTGGAACAAGGTGCTTTCAAATACCGTTTCTTTAAAAGAAATAACGGTGGCTGAAAAGGTCTACTACGGCACTTTTTTAACCGAGTTGGATGTGCGGAAAACAGGAGTGACTTTACCGGGTGGGTTGATTGAAGGACAGAATTTACTGCAAACGTTGTCCGCTTTAACGCAGCCCGTGCATGGGATCAATAGTTTTCTTGATTTTCCGATTCCCTTTACTTGTGTGGCTACAGATATTGTAAATGGAGTTCCAGTAGCCATCAATCAAGGGGATATTACCACCGCCATTCGAGCCAGTATGGCCATTCCAACCGCCTTTACTCCAGTAGCGTATGATACCCTCTTATTGATTGATGGCGGATGGACCCGTAATCTACCCGTGCAAGAAGCCAAGGATATGGGAGCGGATATCATTATTTCTGTAGATGTAGGTGCTCCCTTGAAAACCAAAGAGGAACTACGGAGTATGATTTCTATTTTGGATCAAACGGCTTGGCTTTTGAGTGTTCAGGATACCAAAAAGCAATTGGAAATGAGTGATTACGTGATTCGCCCTCAAGTGAGTAATTTCTCCACCTTCGATTTTGATCTGGCTGATTCCATTATGGAAAAAGGGTACGAGCAGGCGGTAAAGCAGCGGTCTGAATTGGAAGCGTTGGCCATGAGAATTTATCCAAACGGTAGAAATGACGTGCGGATTCAAAAGCCCAACACGCATACGGTGTATCTCATTTCAAAGGTGACCGTGGAAGGGTGTAAGTACACCTCCGAAAAATTTGTTACGGGTCGGTTGAATTCCTTGAAAAAGGATACCGTAACCATGGAGGATATTGAAAAGGAAATTGGTTTGCTTTTTGGATCCATGTATTACAAAAAGGTAGGTTTTGATGTGATCCCTACCAGCGATTCTACCCAAACCTTACATGTGAAGGTGGTCGAAGACAACCCCGCTAAACTGAAACTTTCCTTTTATTACGATACCGAAAATAGCTTGGGATTAAACGTGAATTTAACCGTTAGAAATTTAGTACTGAAAAACTCTCGTTTAATTTTTGATGGGTTTATTTCGGAGAATCCAATTTTTGGATTTAAATATTTAAAGTATATCGGGATTGATCAAAAGGGCTTTGTATATGCAGATGTAGAGATGACCAAGGATTCCCGTTTTACAGGAACCAATCTATACGGACAACCGAGTGATTTTAACTACCAAGAGTTTATTGGTAATTTGGGACTGGCTTATTCCATCAATAATAGTTGGGTGTTTGCCGTAGAAGCAGGGGCTTTAGGAGCCAAAGCAACTCCTACATCCAACCCCGATAGCCTAATTAAAGACATTCGACAATCCCAGATGCCCTTGCAGGCTATTTTAAGTTTGAATACCTTAAACAAAGCCGTGTTTCCTACCAAAGGCACACGAATGCATGCTTCTGCAAGTTATAGTTTTGATATTAACATGAAGGCTAAATTACAACCCGAAATTACCAGTATTGCCCCCGAAGAGGTAAATGAAACCTTGCAGGTGGATCCCTATTTTGTGTATCAATTTACCATACAACATTTTGTTCCAGTCCGGACGAACCTATCCGTGTACTTGGACGTTAAAATGGACTTCGCTACCTCTACCAATATTGGTTTCAATGATTATATAAAAGTGGGTGGAATTGCCCCCATTCTTAAAACAGGATCCCCATTTTGGGGATTGAAAAGAAACGAAATTGGTTTGACTCAAATGGCATCCCTATCCGTAGGTTTTCAATGGAATGTGATCGGTTCGCTTTATTTTAAAGGAAAAGTGAATTATTTGAACTCTAAATACCCCATGGATTTGTTTAATGGAAATGAAGGAGATCCGGTCCAATTTATTGATGAACCAGCCCCTCATAAATTTAAACTGAATGGAGAGTATCTGGAAGAAATTTGGGGCTATGGAGGGGAGTTAGCTTATGATTCACCTATCGGTCCAATTCGGGCATTGGTGCATTATAGCCCCAAAACCAATGTGGCCCATTTTTTTATGGGTATCGGTTATAATATATTCAAGTCTAGAGGCGATTTTTAATCTGAACCCTTCCAATACTTGTATTACAATTACTTAAGAATTCTATCTAGGAATCCAAGCTATTAAGTGGTCGTTAACTCTTTCTTTATATTACTTTTGCAGCAAATCGTGAAATATGAGTGATGCCATCCAACACGAATGCGGAATCGCATTTGTACGTCTTTTAAAGCCATTAACTTATTACAAAGAGAAGTACGGAACATCGTTCTACGGGCTCAATAAAATGTATCTCCTGATGGAGAAACAACATAACCGAGGCCAAGACGGAGTGGGTTTAGCGAACATTAAGCTAAACATGAAACCCGGTCAACGTTACATTTCACGACAACGATCGGTAGATCAACAACCCATTAAAGATGTTTTTCAACATGTGAATTCTCGTTTCCAAAAGTATGTAGGAAAGGACGCAGAGAAATTGAATGATGTGGAATACCTAAAGCAAAATGAAGCCTTTACCGGAGAAGTTTTCTTAGGCCATTTACGTTACGGAACTTACGGTAAAAACTCTATTGAAGCATGTCACCCCTTTTTACGTCAAAATAATTGGATGACTAGAAATCTCGTATTGGCTGGGAACTTTAACCTTACCAATGTAGATGAGCTTTTTGATATTTTGGTACGTATTGGGCAACATCCGAAAGGAAAGACCGATACCGTTACCGTAATGGAGAAAATTGGGCATTTCTTAGATGTAGAAAATCAAGAATTATTTGATAAGTACAAAACCTTAGGGTATAGTAATGAAGAAATAACCGGTTTAATTGCTAAGAATCTGGATATTGGAAATATTCTAAAGCGAGCTTCAGAGTCCTGGGATGGTGGGTATTTAATGAGTGGAATTATGGGGCATGGAGATGCTTTTGCGTTTCGTGATCCAAATGGTATTCGACCCGCTTATTATTACCAAGATGACGAGGTAATAGTTGTGGCATCTGAAAGACCCGCTATTCAAACCACCTTCAATGTAGATTACGATAAAGTAAAAGAATTAGAACGTGGTCAAGCCATTATTGTGAAGTCGGATGGTACCATTAAGTTTGAACAAATTATTGAACCGAAAGAAAATTTAGCCTGTTCATTTGAACGTATTTATTTCTCCAGAGGATCGGATAGAGAGATTTATCAAGAACGGCAAGATTTAGGAAAGAATATTTTTCCTAAAGTAATGGAAAGCCTAAAAGGTGATTTAGAAAATACCGTGTTCTCATTTATTCCAAATACGGCAGAAGTGTCCTTTTACGGTTTAATGAAAGCGGCCAACGATCACCTTAATGTTCGTAAGGCGAAAGAAATTTCTGACTTGGGTGCGGAAGCAACACCAGAGAAAATAGCGGAAATTTTATCGGAAACCATTCGGATGGATAAATTGGCGATTAAGGATGCCAAATTACGTACGTTTATTACTCAAGATGAAGGTAGAAATGACTTAGTAGCACATGTATATGATGTGACTTACGGAGTTGTGAAAAATGGGAAAGATACCTTGGTGATGATTGATGATTCCATTGTTAGAGGAACCACTTTAAAACAAAGTATACTTCGAATTTTGGATACTTTACACCCAAAGAAAATAATTATTGTTTCCTCTGCTCCTCAAATTCGTTACCCCGATTGTTATGGAATTGACATGGCGCGTATGGGCGATTTTATTGCCTTTAGAGCAGCCGTTGCTTTGTTAGAAGATCGAGGAATGTCCAAGTTATTGGATGAGGTGTATAAAAAATGTAAAGCACAAGAATCCTTACCCAAATCAGAAATTAGAAACTACGTAAGTGAAGTTTATGATCCCTTTACCGTAGAAGAAATATCGGCTAAGATTGCAGAATTGGTTACTCCTGCTGAAATTAATGCGGAAGTAGAAGTGATTTACCAAGGTTTAGCCGGTTTAAAAGAAGCATGTCCTAAAAACCCGGGTGATTGGTATTTCTCTGGTAAATATCCTACCCCTGGTGGATTCAAAGTAGTGAATAAAGCATTCATGAACTACATGGAAGGAAGTAACGAGAGAGCGTATTAAAAAACGTTTTAAGAATTATAATATTTGGAAGGCCTCACATGTTTATGTGAGGCTTTTCTGTTTTCTGTATTATTATTATTATTGACATCTAATAATAACTCAAAATTATGAAACCTATTCTTACTCTTATCCTTGGTTTAATTTCTATTCTCGGCTTTTCTCAAACGCCAACCATTTCTTTTCAGAAAATATTTGGAGGTAGTAGTAATGAATTTCCGTATGATATGATTCAATTACCAAATGGAGATTTGGTTGTTTGTGGCTCATCCAATTCAGATATTTCGGGTAACAAAACAGAAAATGGTTTTGGAGGCAAAGATTATTGGGTTTTTCAAATCGCACCTGATGGTACTATTGAATGGCAAATGACTCTTGGTGGTGCTATGGATGATGTTCCTTCTTCTATTATTCAAACTCCAGATGGTGGTTTTTTGATAAATGGTTATTCCAATTCACCCATTTCGGGTAATAAAACCTCTTCTAATTATGGGAGTTGGGATGTTTGGTTGGTTAAAATTTCATCTGTAGGTCAATTGGAATGGCAAAAAAATTATGGAGGTCAGGATACTGATGTTGGAGGACCAATGCTCGTTTTACCCAATAGTAACATTCTGATTTGTAACTCTTCTACGTCAGGGGTTTCGGGTACCAAAACCAAACCGTCTAAGGGAGGTCATGATGTTTGGGTGTTAACTGTGGATGAATTAGGAAATGTTATAAGAGAAGAAGTGTATGGGGGTTCAGGTTCTGAAATAATGAATGATGTACAGCTCATAAGTGCAAACCGTATTGTTTTTACGGGTAGGTCTGATTCCGATATCTCTGGAGATAAGAATCAAAATAGTTTTGGAGGAACCGATTACTGGACGCTTATTACAGATATTGATGGGGGAATTCACTATTCATCTACAGAGGGGGGGGATTATTTTGATGGGGCAAAATCGGTGGTAAGTAGAAATAATGAGTTGGTTTTGTTTGGGCGGTCTAGTTCGGATGTTTCGGGTTCAAAAACGGTAGCGGAATACGGTTTTGGGGATTTTTGGTGTGTAGGACTTGATAGTAACTTGAATCGTAAATGGGAGACTGTATTGGGTGGCTCAAGTATGGAATGTAAAGCGGGAGATGTTGCAGGCGTATATTACAGTGCTATTCATCAATATGTCATTTGTGGGAGCTCTTTATCTGATGTTTCAGGAAATAAAACGATGGGTGCATTCGATGTGGGTTATGGCGACTTATGGATGGTGGGGTTGGATACGTTTGGTGTAAAACAATTTGAATTTGTAGCTGGTGGAGACGGTGAAGACCTATTTGGACAAATAATAGCCTCTAACAACAATACATTAATAGTAGTAGGATTAACTTGGTCAGGTATTTCTGGTAATAAAACGGAAGCTAACTACGGGGAAGGGGATATTTGGCTTATCGAACTAGATTTTCAAGTAAGTATAAAAGTAGTGGTCAATAACACCGATTTAAAAGCGTTCCCTAATCCTACATCTACGGTGCTTACTTTTTCCTTACCAATGACCGTTAATCATTCCGAAGTTTCTTTAACGGATATGACCGGTAAGGTGGTGTATTCTAAAAGATTAGAAAGGGTTGACCAGTCGCAAATTGATGTGTCTAATATGCCCAATGGAATGTATGTGTTAAGTGTTCTATCTAAGGAATTTCAATACACCAGAAAAGTGGTAATAGAATAATAATCATTCCGATATTTAGAGAAGCCTACCATGAAAATGTGAAGCTTTTTAAAACCTACTTCTGTCTATTAATGGTGTAATCTACCATAAGTAACAAGGATTCTTTCGCTTCGCCATCAGGAAATTCGAGCAATCTCTTTTTTGCACTTTCGGTATACTCCATCATTTTGGCGGTGGTGTGTTCAATACCGCCACTTTTTAGTACGTATTGAATCACCTCATTTACCTTTTTGGAATTCTCGTTATGGTTTTTGATGATGTTGATGTACTTCTTACGTTCCGATTTTGGCGCATTGTTTAGGGCGTAAATCATCGGTAAAGTCATCTTCTTTTCTTTGATATCGATACCAGTAGGTTTACCGATTTTTGAACCTTCACCAAAATCAAATAAATCATCTTTTAATTGAAACGCCATGCCCACATCATTCCCAAATAAACGGGCCATTTCAATCATGTCTTTATCTCCTCCAGAAGAAGCGACACCCGAAGCACAACAAGCCGCGATTAAGGTCGCTGTTTTTTGACGAATAATATCGTAATAAATAGATTCGTCAAAGTTGAGGTTACGCGTTTTTTCCATTTGTAAAAGCTCCCCTTCACTCATTTCTTTCACGGCATTCGCTACTATTTTTAAAATGGCGAATTCTTCGTTATTTATCGCTAATAATAAACCTCGGGAGAGCAGGTAATCACCCACTAATACCGCAATCTTATTTTTCCATAACGCATTGATCGAAAAGAAACCCCTGCGTTCGTACGATACATCTACTACGTCATCGTGTACTAAGGTAGCCGTGTGAAGTAATTCAATTAAGGAAGCAGCGGTGTAAGTGGATTCCGTTATACCACCATTCATTTTGGCGGTAAGGAATACAAAAAGAGGACGCATTTGCTTCCCTTTTCGCTTAATAATGTAGTGCATGATTTTGTCAAGTAAAGAAACTCTACTCTTCATAGACGCTCGGAACTTGGCCTCAAATTCCGTCATTTCCGATTTAACCGGAGCTTTTATTTGGTCTAAAACACTCATTCAATAAGAAACAAATATACGTGTCGTACAGAAATCAAGGGAACACAAAAGGGGATATTTGAGAAAATAAATGAAGGGGCAATGAATCAGGCTTTTATCCTAGATATCATCCTTTAAAACCGCTCCGTTTTTATTGGCCAATTGCCCACAAGCAGCATCAATATCGTCTCCTCTACTTTTACGTACTTGCGAATCTACCCCCTTGTATTTAAGGAAAGCTTGAAACTCTTCCGTACTTTGACGAGAACTCTTGCTGAATATAGCATCATCAATGGCATTGTATTCAATGATATTCACCTTGGTGGGTACTTGCGCACATAAATTGGCCAAAGCTCTAACATCTTCTTTGGTATCGTTAAAGCCTTTAAAAAGGATGTATTCGAACGTAATTTTGTTCCCCGTCTTTTCGTAGAAGTACTTTAACGAATCCATTAATACCTCCAAGTTATTGGATTCATTAATGGCCATAATTTTATCTCGCTTGCTATCCATCGCAGCATGCAAGGAAACGGCTAAGTTAAATTTAACCTGGTCATCGCCCAATTTGCGAATCATCTTGGCAATACCTGCGGTAGATACCGTGATACGCTTAGAAGCCATGTTTAACCCTTCTGGAGAAGTGATTTTGTCGATGGCTCGCAATAAATTTTTGTAGTTCAGTAAAGGTTCACCCATGCCCATAAAGACAATGTTGGTTAAACCTTTACCGTAATGTGTTTTTGCCTCCGCATCAATTAACGCCACTTGATCATAGATCTCCGCAGAATCAATATTACGTAACATTTTTAGTTTCCCAGTCGCACAAAAAGTACACGCTAAACTACAACCAATTTGAGACGAAACACATGCTGTATTTCGAGTATCCGTTGGAATAAGAACCCCTTCGGTAATTTTTTGATCAAATAATTTGAACGCATATTTGAAAGTGCCATCCACACTACGTTGCGACTCCGCAATAGTGACTGGATTGATTTCAAAATGTGTGTTTAAAATGTCCCGATGCTTGATGGAGAGATTCAACATCTCCTCAAAAGTTTTGGCAGATTTTTTCCAAAGCCAATCGTGAATTTGACGTGCACGGAATTTTTCAAAGCCGTATTCGCTAGTCTGATCAATGATCTCCTCTTTCGATAGCTTACGTATATCTGTTTTTGACATTTTGTGTAGTGCTGGTAGTAAACTACAAGACTTAGATAATTAACATGGCGTCACCGTAGGCTTGGAATCTGTATTTTTCCTTTAAGGCTACTTCATACGCATGTCTCACTTCATCGTACCCACCAAAAGCAGAAACTGCCATTAATAAAGTAGAATGTGAATCATGGAAATTTGTAATCAATGAATTGGGTAATGAAAACTCATGTGGAGGAAACAAAAATTTGTTAGACCAACCATCAAATGGTTTCAAAAAACCATCCGTAGAAACAGTGGTTTCCATACTTCTTAATACAGAAGTACCCACCGCACAAATTCTCTTTTTATTGGCTTTAGCAGAATTCACTAAGGTACACGCATCTTGGTCTACGAGTAATTTCTCGCTATCCATTTTGTGCTTCGTTAAATCCTCTACATCCACCTGACGGAAACTACCTAAACTTGTATTAATCGTGATGTACGAATAATCCACCCCTTGAAGTTCCAAACGCTTCATTAAGTTTCTACTAAAGTGTAAACCTGCCGATGATGGCGCTACCGCTCCTTCGTTCTTCGCGAAAATGGTTTGGTATCTCTCCGCATCTTCTGGCTCTACCTTACGCTTAATGTAATCTGGAAGAGGAGTCTCGCCCATTTCGTAGATTAATTTCTTGAAATCATCGTAATCCCCATCAAATAAGAAACGTAAAGTTCTTCCTCGAGAAGTCGTATTGTCAATCACTTCCGCTACTAAATCATCGTTTTCACCGAAATACAATTTGTTTCCAATACGGATTTTACGCGCTGGATCCACTAGTACATCCCACAAACGGCTATCTGAATTTAGCTCTCTTAATAAGAAAACCTCAATTAATGCCCCTGTTTTTTCTTTGTTTCCGTACAATCTTGCCGGGAATACCTTGGAATCATTCATGACCATTACGTCACCTTCGCCAAAATAATTTACGATATCTTTAAAAACCTTGTGCTCAATTTCACCCGTATCACGGTGCAACACCATTAATCGAGACTCGTCTCTTTCTTGTGCGGGATGTTGAGCGATTAACTCTTCAGGAATTTCAATCTTGAACTTTGTTAACTTCATCTTGGAATGTTGTTTTTATCGTAAATTGGAAATGACTTTTCAGCTCTAAAATATAGACCAAAAAATTGTCATATTCCGCAAAATTGTTTAAAAGTCTGCAAAAATACGATAATGCCTTCAATTGACGTGTTAATTCTGTGTTATTGTTGACTCAGGGGAGTCGGAAGTCGGAAGACCGAAGACGGGAGTTTTTTTTTACTCCTCTCAATAAGTTAGATTCTACCGAATTAACCTAGTTGTTCCAGTGTCTTGATCTTGGTGGTTAGGCGTAGGGTCCCGCTACGTCTTGTTTAACGTGGCCTCTGGCCTTTAAATGGTGAAGTCGTAAAACAAAATCTAAACACTTTCCATCCTTTGGGCCTCTTGAATCCCCGTTTTCATTGTTTGCTGTAAACTTGATTTTAGAATAGTTGTTTTGAAATACCTTCATGGAAGAGCAATTGCTTAGAATACGACCTAAGAATAAAAAGTCGAAAACTTTGTTAAGGGTGTAAATGTTAGAAGACCTTTTTGTGTAGTGTTAGGCGGACTGAAGCTCGGAATTGCGTTCCCGAAGGGAAAGGAGCATGGAGAGTGAGAAGGGAGCGGTCGCTTGCGAAACACCTTCCAAAAAGCGCCTTTTCTTTTGGTTCGTTTTCTTTGGTGCGAACAAAGAAAATGAACAAAGCACAAATAATAATTCATTTTTTTTTTTAGGAAAGGCTACTTTCTATGCAATCGCTGTAGCGAAGGGGGGACTAACGTAGGAGGGATTAGGGGGATTGACTCTGTTCATTTGAGACGTAAGCTATTTAGTCTTTCCCGCTTAAATGAAACTTACGGCAGTTTTTTAGTAGAGTTATGAGTCGGAAGTCGGAAGACCGAAGTTTTTGAAATTGATTGTTGTTCCATCCCCCTTTCGTTTGTACGTCTCTCCTGTCCCTCTCCTCCAAGGGGGGGGGGCAGGAATATTTCTTGCTTTCGAAAAGGAAATAAAAGGGCATAAAAAAAACCGATCATTTCTGATCGGTTCCAATTTTATTTTGAAAAAAAATAAAAATTATGCAATTTTTACATTTACTGCATTTAATCCTTTTTTACCTTCTTCAACATCAAAACTTACTTTGTCGCCTTCTCTGATTTCATCAATAAGACCGTTTACATGTACAAATACATCTGCACCTCCACCTTCTTGGGTGATAAATCCGAATCCTTTAGAATCGTTGAAAAATTTTACTGTTCCGTTACTCATAACTATTTTATTATAATAAGCCGCAAATATACGTTATTATTCATGTTGACAGCACTTTATTTTTTATTTTTTTTATTTTATTGCTTCTATATCATTTTCGTTCTATGAAGAGGTAATAATTTATTGTGAGTGAGATCTTTAGCAGTGGGTGTGGAATGCAGTAATACCAAGTGATTCAGCCTACTTTGTAAAGGATCAATTGCATGGTAAACCGACTAAAGTGACTACTTCTTTTTTTGATAAGTTTGTTTGTATTAATAAAAAATGGAAACAGAACAATCATGACCATATTATCTAAGCAGCCCATTCATCGTATTTTATTATTGATCTTGGCGGGGGAGTCTATTTTTATATTGCCTTTTGTACTCGCTCGTATTTTCCGCCCTACCTTTTTGGATGTTTTTGGACTCAATAATTTTGAATTGGGTACCTGCTTTTCCATTTATGGGGTAGTGGCTTTGTTGTCTTATTTGTATGGAGGCGCTATTGCCGATAAATACCCTCCTCGCAAATTAATGGCTTCGGCTTTATTTCTAACCGCTTTGGGAGGATTTTACATGGCTTCCTTTCCTTCGTTTGTCATGTTAAAGGTATTGTTTGGGTATTGGGGGTTTACTACAATTTTTTTGTTTTGGGGAGCTATGATCAAAGCTACTCGTGCGTGGGGAGGTGAAGCGAACCAGGGAAAAGCCTTTGGTTTTTTAGAAGGTGGACGAGGATTTGTTGCCGCATCTTTGGGCGCCATCGGTGTTTTTATTTTCTCGCTTTTTATTCGGGAGGATATTGCGGATACCCCATTTTTAGACCGTCAAGATGCGTTCCGTTATGTGATTTTATTTACCTCTGGGGTAGTGACTGTCGTTGGTCTCTTGGTATACTTCTTTATGCGTACGGTGGATTCATCTATGGCGAAAATTGATACCCCATTACCTGCTATGGCTAATTTGAAATCGGTGATAAAAATCCCATCAGTAGGGTTACTTATGATTATTGTACTGTGCGCCTATGTAGGTTACAAACTAACGGATATATTTTCCTTGTATGCCAAAGAAGTAATGCTGTTTGATGAGTTGGAAGCCGCTAAGGTGGGAACATTTCAATTGTATTTACGTCCCATTGTTTGTATCTCTATAGGTTTATTAGCCGACAGAACCAAAGCTTCTCTTTGGATGATTATTGGCTTCGTAACGATGTTATTGGGCGCCATCATTTTTGCATCTGGGGTTTTGGAACCAACGGTAACCCGATTTTTTATTATGTCATTGATAATTACGGCTTCGGGAACGTATGCTGTTCGGACCTTATACTTTGCGGCAATGGAAGAAGGGAAAATTCCTTTGGCGGTTACTGGAACGGCCGTGGGTTTAATTTCTGTTATTGGATATACGCCTGATATTTTTGTAGGGCCTATTATGGGGTATTTGCTAGATGCTTCACCTGGGGAGTTGGGCCATCAACATGTGTTTATGATGTTGGCTGGGTTTTCAATTATTGGCTTAATTGCTGCGGTTGGGTTTAAGAAAATTACCCGCAAAAAGAATTATTAAATGCAGCTTATCAATAATCAAAATAACCCGAATCGGGAGGCATAGAGTCTACCTTTAGTTGATGTAGTTTTTTGAAAAATGGAATTCCATTTTCACCCAAATAAGAATTGGAGAATTTCATGAAATGACCATCTGCATGGATACTTAAGTTACTCGACTGGTAGGTATGTAGTTTGTAAAACGGAATGACCCAAGCGTAGGTAAGCAGGTGAATATCAAAATGAACAATAACCCCTTTTGGGCGAATTTCTATGTCGACTAGATTGTTCAATTCTTGGCCTGGATGTAACTTGCCAAAGGCAGAACTAAAAGAAATTAAAAGGAGGTTTGGAGATCCAATACAGCCACGAGCCACTTTTTCATGAAATGAAAAAGGTTCACCTACCAATGCAATGCATTCGGAATGATGGACTAATGAACTATTTGAAATTTCGTAAATCATAGGTATAGCTAGCAACAAGAATTTTTTAATTTCCGTGAAAAAGCATTAAACGATTATTAATACGCCATTTAATTAGCTAAAATAATAATTTTACACCAGATTAAATAGGTATGAAAAAAGATATTGAAATTCCCGAAGTGAAAAACGTTCATGTAGCAGCGGTTAAAGACACGACTCCGGGCCAAGAAGAATCATGGAATGTTTTTGTGGTGAACAATAGAAATGAAATGATTGATACCGTGATGGTGACTTCAAAAGGGTACATGACCGATAAATTTGGTCACGAAACTAAAACCTCTGTTATGCGTCATAAGTTGGGGGCAGTACCTGCTAAAACTGCCGTGAAAATTGAACCAATTACACCCGAAGTATTTCAATTAAACAACGAATATTGGGTAACTTTTTTTGCGGAGAATAAATTATTTGAAAAGAAATTCATTTTTGGTTCAGACACCATTGTACCAGAATTGGAAGAAGATGTACCGGTATTAAATGTAAAAGGTGTGGTGGTTTGGTAATCCTAAAATCCTATTGGGTGGGTGTTTTTTCAAAATAATAAATTTCGTATTGTCCGTCATAATCCCAGGAAGGGACCCCAAATCCACTAGGGGTCAGTTTTTTTATCCGTAATTCTTTTTCAAGGTCGAGGGTTAAGGTGAAAACCATACTGAATTCAATGGGTAGGTTATCTATTTCTTCTTCAATCACCACGAAATCTCCAAAATCGTCTTCCATATCAATTTGTACTATTTGGGTCATAACGGAATCCTTTGGGAAAGATTCTTGGTCTGTGGAGAATACATTTTGTGGTAAAGGATGTTGTTCAAAATAGGGGCCACAAACAGATGCGTACATTCTTTTTTGACTGTACCCAAATGGACGGTTATTCCCTTCTACGGGTGCATCGATGTTAATAGGAAGGGTAACCCGAAAATTGTAATCCACTTGTTGAAATAATTTTGGAAGGTATTGATGACTATGCGTCTCTAGAAACTTATCCGTTGGGATGTTTTTTCCTTCTTGTAATTTCTTATACGCTACATGGATGGTTATTCCTTCGCTATTGGTTTTTGTGAATTGAATACCCATTAACCGATTCACCCATTTCTTGGTGATAACGCTATATCCCATATTTAAAATAAGGGATACGGATAGGTCTTTTATTTCGGTTTTTTCAACCGCTAATAGGAGCACCACCTCGTCATTTTCATAGTCTTCCATATAGATGGAGTCGGTCAGTTGAGAATAAAAAAATGGAGCTGAAAATGGAACGCCCTTTAAACTGGGACTCCACAAAACATAATCTGCTGTATTTCCGGTCTTAATATCTTGTTCCAATTGGGTGAGGAGACTGGTGGCTACAAGTTTGCCTACCCATGCATCCCGTGTAATCTCAAATACATGGGTATTGAAATCATCGTTGACTTCATCCCGAAGACCAAATATAATATTCAATTCGGAGGGCATGTTTTGGGCGGAAATAGAATTTCCAAAAAGGAGGGGCAATACCCAGGCAACGAAGGCGAGTTTTTTAATCATGAAGCTGTTTTTTTAGTGGCCTGTTTTGGATATTTCTAATTTGGGGATAGGTAATGGCTAATAGGATAAGGACCACTCCAAACCATTGCCAAAAACTTACGTATTCGTGTAATATGATGGATGCGCTTAGTACCGCAACGGGTAATTCAATACCACTAATAATGGATGCCTCTGTGGTACCAATTTTTGGAATGCCCCAAGCAAAAAAGATTGGCGGTATCACTATTCCAAAAATGGCTAATGGAATCCCATAACTTAATAATCCATTGGTTGAAATACCGTCTAGTCCTTGCCATGGAAGGAAAAATAACATCGAGAATAAAGCGCCACCAGTACTTCGAAAGGCGGCAGTCATCATAAAGTGAGCATCATTTTTGGTGCCATTTACATAAATGAAAATAGCATAACCAAATGCAGCCAAAAGTCCGTATCCTATTCCGGGAAGACTCCATTTTAAGTTGGGTTGATCTACAATTCCAGCTGCGAACACCGTTCCAATGATTAATACAAGTACGCTAAAAGTCTGAAGAGTGGAAGGTCGTTTTCGTTTGAAAATGATATCGAGTACTACCCCCATCCATACAAATTGAAATAAGAGTAAAATGGCAATGGAAGCAGGAACAAATTCAACACATTTGTAATAGGCAAAACTGGTCATCCCCAATGGGAAGCCGCTCACTAAAATTTTCCACCATGAGGTCGTGTTTAGAGACGTTTTAATTCCGATGGACTTGTATATAAATACCAATAACCAGCAAAATAACGCTCCCAACCAAAGTTGAGAGGTAACCACTTGACTTACATCAAAGCCTTTGCCATACGCTAACTTTACAATTGTGGAAAGTATGCCAAAACTGCCAGCGCCTATTAATACTATAATTCTACCCTTCATGTGTATTTCTGTATGGACTCACAAGATTAATATACATCTTGGGTCCCACTGAAATTTTTAGTTCTTTTTTCTCTAATATCTTTTTCATGGATGTCATTTCCAATTTACATGGTTTGGAATGAGGACAGATTTACGTAATTCTTTGACATGTTCTTCAAGGACGTCAAAGTAACTGAGATACTTTGTGATTACCTTGATGTTACTTTTTTTTGTGTAGCTTGAAAGAGTTAAAGTGACGAAAAAGAGAGTTTTGAAAAATAGTATTACGAATTTCAGCTTCTTCCTATTCAAAAGTACAAATAACTTACAGAAAAAATAATACCATTGGGTGGCTATAGGCGTGGATTCGTTTGCTTTTCAGATACCATAGCCATTTAATTCGATTCCCTATTTGAAACATGGCACAATTTTTAATGTAGAGACCCAATCAAAGGAATAATCTTTCGGTCTTGACGCGTCCATTGTTTTGAATTACTTAACATGGGTTAAGCAATATTTTTCAGGTTGTTTTCTTCCTTTGATGTTGGATTTTAAGGTGTCTGCTATATGAAAAAAAGAGATAAATTATTGCGTGGAATTTTAGTGCTTCTCGTTGGAATGGTTTCCATTTACTTGCCTTTGGTATCTTTGTTTGAGGTGGCCGTCTTTTGGTCGGTTTTATTAGCTATAGGTCTATCGTGCATATTGACTTTGTATTATTACCGAAGAGGATTACGGTTTAAATATGTTTTATCCTTTAGTGGCATTGGGTGGTTTTTAGGCGTGTTTGTTGGCATTTCCTATTTGATGCTAATAAATCCAGCCGAAGCGGAAGGGGTTTATTTAGGCTTATGCTGTACTGGGCCCATTGGAGGAGTGATTGGCTTAAGTTTAAAAGCATTACCTCGTTTGGTGTAAGTTGGCAAAAAAAAGATGGATTAAAATGAAATCATTAGTACTGTATATTTTTTGTTTGGCTTTGCCTATTGTTACTTTTTCTGAGGAAATATATTCACCAGATATCAACGGATTATTTGACGCAACACTGATCGTTACTGGAAAGGCTGAAATTAAAAATGGACAAGTAATATTTACGATTCATAATGTATTAAAAAATGTGAGCGGGGAATCCTATAATTCCAAATCTATAATACGGTTTCAAGGGCCAAGGTATGGGATCTTATCGATCCTGAACCCTCAAATTAACTCCGATGTTTTAATTGTTTATTTAAAAAAATATAAAGGGGCATGGTACTGTTATGGAGGTTCACAACAAGTGCATGCCTTGAAAAACCAAAAAATCCCATTTGACTTCTGTCAGGAAATCTATTGGTTAACTCCCGGAGAGTATTTGAGAATGAAAAAGCAGTTTTTTACTGCTTTTAGAAGAACCGGGGATGGTCGATACCACGCATTTATGACGCAAAAAGAATTTTTAAAATCGCCCCAAACTTCCCCTATTGTAAATAGGTTTTACACCTGTAATCCTTGGGGTACTTATATGGAAGAACCAGGAGGGGGTGGGGGAATTGATGCCCCTGTTTCCAAGCCCGAACCGCTAGAGGATACTACCATTTATTCTTTTTTGAGTGAGGATCCAACGTATCCGGGTGGAATGACTGCCTTTATGAAGTTTGTTCAATCGGAATGGCGAAATGTGGAATTAAATGAATTGGAAAAAGAATATCAAGGGAGAATCTATTTCTTAGTCGTTGTAGAAAAGGATGGTCGTGTTTCAAAAATTGAAGTGGCCCGTGGAATCAGTGTATCTATCGATAAAAAAGCACTACGCATTATGCGAAAAATGCCCAATTGGAAACCCGGGAGTGTAAGGGGAAAAGTAGTCCGAAGTCAGTTTCATTTACCCTTCCCTGTGCCGGAATATCACTAATTTGTAAAAGGTGTTATTTCTAGCTTAGGTTTTCTTAAGTACTCGGAAGAATGGAGTACTTTGGTTAATCAATTTTAGCTGCATGTTCAAGAATATTGTAATTACGGGTACGGGAAGTTATCTGCCATCTATTGTTAAGTCTAATATGGAGTTTAGTAACCATACATTTTATTCCGAAGAGGGGAAAAAAATTACGGAATCCATTGAACGGACTATTACCAAGTTTCAAAAAATTACGGATATTAAAGAGCGTAGATATGCCTCGGAGGATAAAACATGTAGCACCTTAGGTTTTCTTGCTGCTGAAGAAGCAATTCTAAATGCGGGATTGGATAAGGAAGAGCTAGACTACATCATTGTAGCTCATAATTTTGGCGATGTGATTAAGCATAACATACAGTCGGATATGGTGCCGTCTATTGCGGCACGAATAAAACATAAATTAAAAATAAAAAACCCCAATTGTGTCGCTTATGATGTGTTATTTGGTTGCCCTGGCTGGATAGAAGGAACCATTCAGGCTACCGCGTTTATGAAGGCGGGTATGGCAAAAAAATGTTTGGTTATTGGTGCCGAAGCATTATCACGGGTACTGGATCCGTTTGATCGGGATTCTATGATTTTTGCCGATGGTGCTGGAGCTTCCGTAATGGAGCTGAAAGAAGAAGAAACCCAACGTGGTGTTTTGGGACATGCCACGCAATCGCATACGATGGAAGAAATGGAGTATCTGTATCTAGGTAAATCCAATTACCCCGGTTCGGATGATCGTATTCGCTATATTAAAATGAAAGGTCGTAAAATTTATGAATATGCATTAACCCATGTCCCTTTGGCAATGAAAAAATGCATGGATGAATCAGGGGTAGATGTGAACTTGATTAAAAAAGTACTGATCCATCAGGCTAATAATAAAATGGATGAAGCCATAATTAATCGTTTCTTCAAATTAGTAGGGGCAAAAAATACTCCGGATAATGTGATGCCCATGACTATCGATAAGCTTGGAAATAGTTCGGTAGCCACTATCCCTACTTTGTACGATTTGATCTTACGGGAAAAAATGCCGAACCATTCTATTCATCGCAATGATCATTTATTGTTTGCCTCGGTAGGGGCAGGAATGAATATCAATGCGTTTGTATATAAACAGTAATTCTGGGCGTAAAATGTTTGTATGTAGTTAATGAAGTGAGTATTTAAAAAAATACCCATTCTATAAAATAAATTATTGATAGGTCATGAAATAACTCCAGAATTGGCGTGGTCGTTTATTTAATACGTTCCAATCATAGCTATGGTAATTTAGCTTGTTTTTTACTAGAAGGATGTGTTAGATCTGTTAAAACCAGATGTTTGTTTCGAAAGGTTGGAAGCATAGGAAGTCGTTCAAATAAGCGCTTTTGTAAGGCTTATTATTTTGGCATGGTACATGCTTACGTGCACCTAATAATTTCCTAAAACAATTATTATGAATACGGTACGACATAAAAAACAATCGGTCTTCTTTACGGTGCTACTTTTCCTTTTTATGTTTCTGCTTTCGTCTTGTACCGATGAGTGCGTGGCGGATAATGCAGAACTTACTGTTTCTAATGATTGGAATAGATCCATTTATGTGGAAATTTATTCGGGCGGCTATGTCACTCATTCTGCCTCTCTAGATCGTGGGGAACAAATTTCGTTTACCGTGGATATTAATGAAATTGAAGTAAGAACCCGAGAAAAGGGTTTTTTACTTTTCCCCGATCGTGAAAATGCGACTATTGATGCTACTGGATGTTGGAACTATGAAGTATTTGCATATACAGATCCAAATAATTCAGACCGACATTATTTGGAGACCAATCATGTTTCTAGGTAGTTTGGTGGTTACTCTTTATCTCATACCTTTGGAGAAAGGCATTGGAGTATCCAAAGTCATGGACTTTCACCGAATGAACCAAGCGGTTAATACCCATACAGTAATGATCCCTATGATGATTCTTTTATATCTAATTACCTTACCATTACAGAACATCGTGAGCCATGCAGTCCTCAAATTAATATTAAGCCTTTCGCCATGTTGAAATTTTTGAAACTACTTGTTTTTACTTCGCTCTATTTAATGGTTAGTTATGGTGCGTTTTCTCAAATTAGTGAAGTGTCAAAAAAACAGGTTCCGATGAAGAAAAATTGGTATCCTGAATTTTCTACTACCACGGCAGACCTTTCCATTTTTGCAACCTACGGTTATCAGAGTTACAATAGGTACGATCAAAACTGGATGGTGGGAATAGCTGCCGAAATGGGTTTTGCAGAACAATGGAGTGCAAATTATCGAATTCAAGGTGGCCCAGATTATTTCCATTTTCCAGTAGCATTACCTTTTGCTGCGGTATGTTTGGTATTTACACAACCCGTGGGTGGTTATTATTGGAATATAGATTGGGTTAAATATTTATTTCTAATACCTGAAGGAGTATCCTATTCTTTTGACCCTATACCTGGACTCACTGTTAAACCTTATTTAAACCCTTTGGGAGTAACTGTTTTGCGCGAAACTGATGCTCAAAACATTAGCTACTGGGAGGCATACATGATGTTGAGCGCTGGTGGATCCGTACAGCTGACTGCTATTCGAACCTGGGGGATTAGTGCGTATGGAGAGTATCGGTATTCTTGGAATGGTCAACGAAATGGCGTACAAACGGGGATTCGAGTCAGTCACAATTTTGATTTGGCCAATCGCTGGCCATTTTTGAATTAATGAGAATAAACCCTTTATCCTGTCTTTTCGCCATTCGTTAATAATATGAATCCTTGGATTAAAATTTGGCTAACTTCGAATTAATATTTACTCGAATAATACACTAAAAATGAAAAAATTTTTCATGGCATGTATACTTGCATGCTCTTTATCTGGTTTTGGACAAGGTAATTTGAAATATCAAAAACCCCCAAAAGAGATTCTTGACCTGGTAGATGTTAAACTCTCTCCATCCGTTTTTATGAACGAGCAACAAACACAAATGGTAATGGTTTATCGTAGTGTGTATAAATCTATAACGGAATTATCGCAGGAAGAATTACGATTAGGTGGGTTACGAATAGACCCCAAAAGAAATATTGGGAGTCGAGTGACCTATTTCAATAATATGGAAGTGAAAACGGTAAAAACAGGTGAGGTAAAAGAAGTGACTGGAATGCCTCAAAAAGCTAAAATATCCAATTTCCAATGGTCACCAGATCAATCTATGCTGGCTTTTACAAATACCGCAGAGGGTGGGGTTGAACTCTGGGTACTCGATATTTCAAAAGCCGTTGCGAAGAAAATTACAGCCACGAATCTAAATGCCAATATGGGGCGTCCTTTTCAATGGAATAAGGACGGAAAATCTCTTTTGGTTAAGGTCGTGTCGTCTAAAAAACAATCTTTAATTGATACAAAAAATGTCGTGCCCACCGGACCTACTATTTCGGTTAATGAGGGTGAAAAAGCGCAAAACAGAACGTATCAAGATTTATTAAAGAATCCGAATGATGAGTTTAATTTTGAGCAATTAGCCATGTCGGAAATCATGAAGGTTTCCTTAGATGGCACCTCCTCTCTTTGGATGGAAAGTGCCATGTATAGAAGTATTTCCTTTTCTCCTGATGGTGAAAATGTGATGGTGAGTACGATTCATCGACCATTTTCCTATTTAGTGACCTATCGAAGTTTTCCAAGTAAACAAACGGTGTACACCAAAGATGCTGTCATGATTTCGGTCGTAAATGAAGTTCCTTTAGTGGAAGATTTACCCCAAGGGTTTATGTCCTGTAGAATGGGGAAACGTAGATTAAACTGGCGGAATGATCAACCGGCAACTTTAGTTTTTGCTCAAGCCTTAGATGGAGGTGACCCGGCAAAGGAAATGGCTTATAGGGATGAGGTTTTTGAGTGGAAATCACCATTTACCGAAAATCCAGTTTCAATTATGAAAACGATAAACCGTTTTTCGGGAATCGAATGGGGTACGCCTAATTTGGCCGTTGCGTACGATTATTGGTGGAATACACGAAACACGAAAACCTATAGTTTTAATCCCAGTGATATAAAGCAAGAACCAAAAATTTTGTGGGACCGAAATTATCAAGATCGCTATAGCGATCCAGGTGATTTTGTAACCCATCGAAATAAGTACGGAAAGCAGGTATTATCTCTTAAAGGAAAGGACCTTTTTTTAATGGGTGATGGATTTACCAAAGAAGGACAATTTCCATTCATAGATCAAATGAATATTTCTACGGGTAAAACAACTCGATTATATACTTCGAAAATGTCGAATAAAGTGGAAGATTTACGTAAGTATGATCCGAAGCAAAATCAGTTATTGGTTCGGATTGAATCAAAAAATGAATACCCAAATTATTATTTTAGAGATGTCAAGGGAGAGGCACTCGTTCAATTGACCGCTTTTCCAAATCCGTTTAAAAGTATTGAAAATGTGCATAAAGAAGTGATCTCTTATACCCGGGATGATGGCTTAGAATTATCTGGGACTTTGTATTTACCTATGGGATATGATAAATCTAAAGCAGGGACATATCCAATGATTTTGTGGGCATATCCTACCGAATACAAAGACAAAGCAAGTGCCGGACAAAAGACCACCAATCCGAACGAATTTGTATTCCCTTTTTACGGCTCACCGGTGTATTGGGTAACCCGAGGTTATGTGGTTTTGGATGATGCTTCATTTCCTATTTTAGGCGAAGGCGATGAAGAACCCAATGATTCCTTCCGAAGACAACTGGTTGCCAATGCAAAAGCAGCGATCGATGCCGTAGACGATTTGGGGTACATTGATCGGAACAAAGTGGCCGTGGGTGGACATAGTTATGGGGCGTTTATGGTCGCTAATTTATTGACCCATAGCGATTTGTTTGCCGCAGGGATTGCTCGGAGCGGTGCGTATAACCGTACCTTAACGCCATTTGGTTTCCAAAGTGAAGAACGAAACTATTGGGAAGCACCCGAAATTTATTATGAAATGTCTCCTTTTAGTCATGCCGATAAAATGAAAACACCGCTATTATTAATTCATGGGGTAGCCGATAATAATTCAGGGACCTACCCTATGCAAAGTGAGCGTTATTTTAATGCATTGAAAGGATTAGGGGCTACCGCTAGACTCGTTATGTTACCCAAGGAAAGTCATGGTTACCGAGCCATCGAAAGTATTTTACATGTTCTTTGGGAACAAGATCAATGGATGGAGAAATATGTAAAGAATAAGAAGTGATTCTTTGGGGTTTTAGTGCAAAAGGGAGATGACATGCAGTCATCTCCCTTTTTTTATGGGGTAATGGGGAGACATATAAAAAATGTAAAGATCGAATTTATTGGATGGTTTGCTAGTTACTGCATAGTAAGTCCATCGAAATGCTTTGATTTTGAATGGTGCATTTTTTCAAGTCTGAAGTACTAGATTCCCCTAATTCACTGCTGATCGAAACTCCAAATTGATGTAAAGTCGCTGCATTGCATGGTTGCTCCTATTGGTTTGTTATAGGAATGATGTTCCGTTTCTTTCTCAAGTATAAAGTTTCTTCGGGACAAATCTCGTACCGAAACATTACCTCCTTGAAATCGCAAAATGGTGTAAATACCGTTGGATAATTAGTGGAAATATTTTTGCGTTTTTTTTTGCTTATATCTAATAGATCCGATTTACAATACCCACGTGTAATTCGAGTTTACTAATTGTTTAATCTTAATATGGTTTATGTCGTAAACTAGTTTATATTTGTATTTTTCAAATCTAAAACAAAAAATATGGAAACGTCAAAGAGTATTGAAATTATTGAAAACATGATGAAGGAGAGTAAACGGTCGCTAATGCGAAACTCATTTTTCTTTATTCTTTGGGCGGCTCTTTTGGTACCTGCTGGCTTGATGGAGTTTTTTTTAAAAGAAACAAATTTCCCTGGTTTGGTTTGGCCGGTGGTGGGGATTATTGGAGGAATAATATCAACTATTTATGGTAGGAAAGAGAGTTCTAGAGCAGGAGTAGGAACTTTTGGTGATCGCATAACGGCTTATACTTGGGGTGCTTTTGGATTTGCTTTAATTTGGAGCATTGCATTTTCAGTTAAATCCCAATACCCTCCGCATGCAATGATCTTGCTGTTAGCTGGTTTGGCTACTTTTATCAATGGTGGTATTTCCAACTTTAAACCCTTTATATATGGGGCTGTCATTTTGGAATTGGGCGCAATTGCTTGTGGCTTTTTTGTAGAACCAGTTTATCATTCATTGGTTTTCTCATTAAGTATTTTAATTGGATATTTGATTCCTGGAATTCAATTGCGAAAAATAGAAAATGGTCAAGCTCAATAGCATATTACATCAAGAATTACGGCTCGCCATTATTAGTTTTTTGGTTGGAGTAGAATGGGCTGATTTTAAGAAGCTTTCAGAAATTACCGGTGCGACAAAGGGAAACCTTAGCGTACAAATATCGAAACTTCAAAAGGCGGGTTATTTGGAGGTGGAAAAATCCTTTAAAGGAAATTATCCATTAACGGAATGTCAGGTGACCGAACAAGGAAGAAATGAGTTTGAAGCATATGTGAAGAGTCTTCGCAAAATGTTGAACCTGTAGTTTTTTTAGGTCTGAAATTTGTTGAAATTATCAGCAAATATTCCAATTAGTTCACGCTAAATATTTCTACTATTGTAACAATGAATACCACCGTTTCTTACGATATACACAGTCCTCTAAAACAGTATTTTGGGTACGATTCGTTTCGTGATCCTCAAGAAAGTATTATCCAAAATGTACTGGATAAGAAGGATACTTTGGTAATTATGCCTACAGGAGGTGGTAAATCTATCTGTTTTCAAATTCCTGCAATGGTAATGGATGGCGTCACCATTGTAATTTCACCATTAATAGCCTTGATGAAAGATCAAGTGGATGGCTTACGCGCTAATGGGATTGAAGCCAACTATTATAATAGTAGTCAGGAAACTAGCGAACAAGAAAAAATAATAACCCAAGTGGTGAGCAGAGAGTTGAAACTACTCTATGTAGCGCCTGAGAGTTTGGCCTACCTATCCAATATTCTTTCCGAAACCTACGTGTCATGCATAGCTATTGATGAAGCACATTGTATATCTTCTTGGGGACACGATTTTAGACCGGGGTATCAGCAATTAGGATTCATTAAAAAATCGTTGCCCAATACTCCCATAATTGCCTTAACGGCTACTGCGGATAAAGCGACAAGGAAAGATATTTTAGATCAATTAAATATTCCCCTTGCCCATCAGTTTGTCGCCTCTTTTGATCGACCTAATATTAGTTTGGAGGTACGTCCAGGTTTGGATCGAATGCATCAAATTACTCGATTTATTTCGACCAATAAAGAGGAATCTGGGATTGTATATTGTTTAAGTCGAAAAGCAACGGAACAAGTTGCAAAACGTTTAAAAACTGCTGGTTTTGATGCCGTGGCTTACCATGCTGGATTAAGTTTTGAAGAACGAACAAGCGTACAAGAAGGGTTTGTGTATGACCGAACCAAAATTGTTTGTGCTACAGTGGCTTTCGGAATGGGGATCGATAAATCCAATGTACGTTGGGTGATTCATTACAATATGCCTAAAAATATTGAAGGGTATTACCAGGAAATTGGTCGAGCGGGTCGGGATGGTTTACCCTCCAAAGCGATCCTTTTTCACAGTTATGCAGATGTTATTCAATTACGAAAATTTGTAGAAGGAACTTCTAATGAGGAGGTTCAGATCGCTAAGTTAGAGCGAATGAAACAGTTTTCGGAAGCGACCTCTTGTAGACGGAAAATTTTACTTAGTTATTTTGGAGAATCTCGTTTAGAGAACTGTGGCAATTGTGACGTGTGTAAAAACCCGCCTAAATTTATTGATGGAACGGTGCTCGCACAAAAAGCATTGTCAACCATGGCCCGAGTGCATCAAAAAGAGGCTATTGGTACACTCATAGATGTTTTGAGAGGTGCAAATAATAGCCATATTTTAGAGAAAGGCTTGAACCAAGTAAAAACATTTGGTATTGGAAAGGATGTTTCTTGGGCGCATTGGCAGCAATACATCATCCAAATGATGAATCAAGGATTGGCTGAATTAGCGTTTCATAAAAATAACGCCTTAGAGCTTACTCCTATTGCAGAACAGGTTCTTTTTAAAGGTCGAAAGGTGGAATTAACTCTCCCCATTGACAAAGAGCAAAACAAAAAGAAAACAGTCCTTAAAAGAACAGCTTCGCCCGAAAAGAAATCAGGCTTATTTGAACATTTACGTTCCATTCGTTCATCCATTGCCAAGGAACAAGGTGTTCCAGCTTATTTGGTTTTTAGTGATGCCACCTTAAAGGAAATGGAAAAATATATACCTCGTACAGAATCCGAAATGTTGCAAATAAGTGGCGTAGGTACTCGGAAAATGGAGGTCTATGGTGATCAGTTTATTGCGGAAATAATCCAATACATCAATCAGAACAAAGCCGCCAAAAAGGATACGTTTATGGAAACCTATAAGCTCTATGCTCAGGGATTAAGTATAGATGAAATTTGCGAAAAACGTAACCTGAAATCGCCAACCGTGTTTTCCCATTTATCAAAGTTATACCTGGATGGAAAGAGTATTAATTTGAATCAATTTGTAGCTAATGATGAAATTATTCAAGTTAAAAATGCCAAAAATATATTGGGAAACCCACCGCAATTAAAGGCCTATTTTGAATACTTTGATGAGGAATTATCTTATTCGAAAATAAGGGTAGCATTGACGATCATAGAAAAACAAGAGGGATAGGTTCTATTCCGTTATTTCCTATAGATAACGGGAAAGTAAAGATCGTTAATTGTTTTTTAGGTGCATTCGTGTATCATTTGGATAGGTAGTTCTATTCATTTTATGAAGAACAAAAAAAGAGTAGAGCAAGGATCAATAGATGAATATTTAGGAAATCAAAAATTACTCATTCCAATTGGAGCTACATACCTCCAAGTTACCGGAAGGATCTTTCATCCATTCCACATGAACGTCCTCCGCAGCAAATAAAATCAATTGACCATCAATGATTTCAAAAATCTCAGGGTCGGTATTGGCCGTAACTCCTTTGGTAATAGCGTACACACAATAACCTCCAAAAATGGGGGCGTATTGTTCTGGATGACTATCAAATAGGTCTTTGTTTTCTGGAGAGGAAAAAAGCCATTTGCCACCATGCCATTCAGAATATATATCGTCCTGGCCTGCTAGGGCTTTATTTTGAGTATGATAACTCACTGCATCGTATCCATTAATGACCACGTTAGAAAATAACCCCACATTCAAATCATCTTTATCCACCATACTTAGCGGGGCAATTCGTTCCATCTTTGCAAATCCAATAATAAGAATCACTAATACAAATAGGGTAATACCAATTAATTTTAAAGTTTTCATTGCGTTGGTTATTAAGTCGCTAAATGTAAACATTCTTTCAAACAAAAGAAACATAGCTTTTTGTTATTATTGTGATCAATTAACATTCACTAAATGAAAATGGTCTTTACCAAACTGGATGAATTATACTCGGCTAGAGATATACTGAGGACATTCTTTCAAAACATTGGAATCCTTACGGATGCGGAAATTTCTGTTTTGTTGGAATTAACCACTTTATCCTATTTAAAAAAAGGGGCTTATTTTATTCGTGAAGAAGAAGTTTGTGAAGAATTGGTGTTTACGGTATCTGGGATGCTTCGATCGTATTTTACCAAGGATGATGGAGAAGAAATAACCTATTGTTTCACCTTACCTCATCATTTGATGACCGCCTACAGCTCTTTTATAACGGGTAATCCTACTGTTGAAAGTATTCAGGCACTTACAGATACGGAATTATTGGTTATTAAGAAGTCCGATTTTGTTCGATTAACCCAGTCTAGTTCCAATTGGATTGTACTACAAAAATTCTTTGCCGAACAGCAATACATGGCCCTAGAACAGCGTATATTTTCCTATCAAAAAGAAAAGGCCAAGCAGCGGTATACCGATTTAGTGGGCCAAGAACCTGTGTTGCTACAACAAGTTTCTTTACAGCATTTGGCTTCTTTTTTGAATATTACTCCTCGTCATTTAGGAAGAATAAGAAAGGAAGTATTAAAGGGCGAATGAGACAATTGTCTTCGTTAGACTTCAAACCCACATTTTACTTTTGGATTCTAATTTATGAATATCAAAAGATGAAAAATATATTAATTATTAATGGGCACCCCAATAGAGAAAGTTACAATTTTGGATTGGCAAAGGCGTATAAGGAAGGCGCTGAGAAAACAGGCTTTGCGATTTCGGAAATTGTAATTGCGGATTTAACCTTTAATCCCAATCTTCAATTTGGGTATCAAAAAAGAACAGAATTAGAACCCGATTTGTTAGTGGCTTGGGAAAAAATTCAAAAGGCGGATCATTTGGTATGGGTGCATCCCGTTTGGTGGGGAGGCTTGCCTGCTATGATGAAAGGATTTATTGACCGATTATTTTTACCTGGATTTACTTTTCAACTGCAACCAGACTCTTTGAGGTGGGAAAAATTACTGACGGGTAAAACGGCACGAATCATTACTACAATGGATCAACCCGGATGGTATTACCGCTGGTTTAATCACCAACCTAGTGTGCATCAATTAAAAAAAGGAACCCTCGAGTTTTGTGGGGTCAAGCCAGTAAAAGTCAGTTATGTGGGTGTCGTCAAAACCTCCAAGGAAACACAAAGAGGAAAGTGGTTGAAAGAATCCTACCAATTAGGATTGAACGGGAAATAAAATGAATAAGAAGGAGTTGGAAAAAATATTTTCATCTTATTTAAATAAAAGTAGGTTAGTTTTAAAAACTAAATCTAATTTTGCGGCAACATTATGAAACTAAAGAATCAAAATAAGTTTATGCATAGATCGTATTGGAGACAATATCGAGGGTAGAAACGTATAAATAAAACTTTTATTAAAGGCGTTCTTCTACCAAGTTGAACGCCTTTTTTTTGAACTATAAATAACAATTAGTATGAATACACATTCCAATAAACAGATGAGTAAACCAATTTCGAATCATTTTATGAGGATGAATATGTGGTTTAATGAGATGCAATATAGATGTGCGCTAATTTGTCAAAGTGAATAGTTCAATGAATAATAAAATTGAAAAGTCCCTTTGGTTTAAATAATCAAAGGGACTTTTTTTTGGAATACAAAAAATGAAGAATTTAACGTTAAAGTATAGTACTCCTCTGAGTTACCTCTCCGCTGTTAGGAGTTATAGTGAGGTGTTGTTGGGATCATTAATACTCGCCATTGGTTATGTCGTATTCATTGTGCCTCACCATATTGTTCCGGGTGGTATTTTTGGGTTGAGTATAGTTATTAATGAGTTGGGTGGTTTGTCAATTGGAATGATCGCCTTGATTATTAATATCCCCCTATTACTTATTGGAAGTAAAATTTTGGGGAGATCTACGGGGTTTAAAACGGCATTTTCAATGGTTACCGTAAGTGTTTTAGTGGACGGGTTTACGCTTTTTACTTCGGGTAAAATATATGTTTCCGATGTATTGGTTTCTTCCATATTTGGAGGGATATTAATAGGGGTAGCCGTGTTTATTGTGATGAAGGCGGGGGCCACCACGGGTGGAAATGATATTCTAGTACGAATCATTTCTCGGAAGGTAAACTTACCTTACACTTCTTTGATATTGATTGTGGATGGAATAGTGGTGTTATTAGGGGTGCTGGTTTTTGGTGACTTTACATTGGCTGCCTATTGTGTAATTGCCATTGTTTCGATCAGTAAAACCATTGAACACTTTTTAAAAAAGAGTAAACAGAATAAGACGCTATTGATTTTTTCTAAAGCAAATGAGGATATTAAAGAAGTTCTATGGAATAATCAGGGGATTAAAGAAGGGCTAATTCGCTTTATTCATCAAGATTCTCAAGAGAAAATGGTATTGGTAACTCGTGATAATAACCATGTAAATCTAATAGAACAAATGATTTACGAGGTAGATCCGGATGCCCAAATTTCTATTTTGGAATCGCATTACCGATTGTGATTTTTTAAGAATACTTTTTGTGATATAGGTCTCCAAAGTTGAACAGATAGCTACCTTTGGGTCATTTTTGGTTCCGATTAACTATTTGGTGTATGCTTATTGATTTAATTACCGTTTTCATAATTAGTATTTCTCCCTTTGGAGAAGCAAGAGTAGGCATCCCTTATGGGGTAATGAATGGGGTTCCTGTTTTATGGAGTTTCATGATAGGTTGGATAGCCAACCTGTTGATTTTCCCATTGTTTTATAAGGGTATTACTCTTATGAATCAAACTTTTTGGAAATACCGGAGCTATAAAAAGAGCGCAATTTTTTTGTCAAAAAGAGCCAAGAGTAAAACCCAATCAAGCATTGAAAAATATGGCGCGTGGGGATTAATGGTTTTTGTGATGATTCCCCTTCCAATTACCGGTGCCTATATTGGTACCATAGCGGCTTATATTTTGAAAATGAATAGTAAAACCGCTCTTGTAGCTGTGACCATAGGTGTCACTATCTCTAGTTTATTGGTGGGTTCAGCCCTGTATTTTGGTTTTTCTACCAACTAGTCCATACCCTTAGGTTCTTTTGAATTTTTTTTTTTTAACTGTTACTTGTAGGTCTTTTTTGTCCAATTTATACCATTATCTTCCTTTTTATAACCTTTTGAAACCTACTAACCCAAGGTAGTTTTGCTTCGTAAAATTATTTGAATATGATACGAACTATTAATACCATCACCGGACATTCCAGAATTGATGGAGTTGTACCGGGCGTACGTGGTCAACGTGCGTTCCCCAATAGAGAATTAAGAACTTTAGATCCTTTTGTGATGTTAGACCATATTGGTCCGCAACATTTGGGTACGGAATATTATGTAGATGGAAGTAATTCTTCTCATCCGCATCGTGGTTTTGAAACCCTTACCTTTATGTTTGATGGGCAAATGAAACATGTGGATTCACTTGGGAATAAAGCGGAATTGAAAACGGGAGATGTTCAACGCATGAATGCTGGGCGAGGTATTCAGCATGGGGGTGACTTTTTGAGTGACCCTTCTACCGGAAATTTTCATGAAGTGCAGCTTTGGGTAAATGCACCCGCTAACGAAAAAATGAGCGAACCTAATATTCACAATGTCAAAAGCCATGAATTTCCAATGGTTACCCAACAAAATCAATCTATTCGTGTCATTTGTGGTAAGTTACTAGGGGTGCAAGGTCCTATGGAAACTTTGGCTACTACTCAAATCGCACATGTCATTAGTGAAGCCAAAGGGAAGGTGAAAATTACCGGCTTAACCAACTCTAATAATGTAGGTGCCTATGTTTTAAAGGGAAGTTACAGTATGGATGGAACGCAATTTTCCCAAGGAGAAATGGTGGTATTTAATAAAGATGGTGACGAATTGGAATTGAAAGCAGCGTATGCAGGAGAATTGTTAGTGATTTCTGGAAAACCGTTAAACCAACCAGTCGTTATGGGAGGGCCTTTTGTGATGAATACCCAAGATGAAATTGAGCAAGCGTATCAAGATTTTGACAAGGGGTTATTTGGGACCATTTAATAAGGGAGGAACAAATTGAAAAGAGAGGTAAAGAGAATTCAAGAGCCCCGAAATGGGATTCAGTTTGTGTTATATCCAGAAACAAGAGAAGAGTTAAAACCATTAGTATTTTTTGATGGTGGGAAGTTTAAAAGAAATGATGAGGGTTTTACTATTGGTTTTCATCCGCATTCGGGGATTGGAATAATTACTTATTTCCATCATACTGATTTGCATCATAAGGATAGTTCAAATAACCCGGGAGTGGTGTATGATGGTGGTGCTCAGTGGATTCAGGCCGGTAAAGGGGTTTGGCATGAGGAGGGGTACCATCGAAAATATAATGCCACCGATTTGGGAGAATGGGAAGGTTCTATTCATCAATTGTGGATTCAATTACCACCCGATTTTGAGGAAGGAGAGGTTAAGTATAGAAATTTGAATCCAGAGGAATTGCCTTGGGTCGAAAATGTAAAAGTGCTTTCCGGAGAGTATCTGGGAGTGAAAGGGCCTATGAATGTGCCCATTAAGTTGACCTACCTAGATGTGTATCTAAATGAAGGGGAAACTTGGAGCTTTGACACACCCAAAGGACAAACTACAGGATTTGTATTTACCCGTGATGGGGAACTTACTATTGGAAATACGATCATTCCAAATTCCAAATTAGCCATTTTGGAGCATAATGAAGGCTTGATTACCGCAAATGCAGTGGGTAAAGAGTCTAATTTTATTGTGGTTTTAGCCCAGCCAAGTCAGGAGGATGTCGTGGCGCAAAATGGTCAAATCCACACCAATAGGGCCTCCTTACAGCGTAGTGCGGAACATATAAAAAGCATTGGGAAAAATATTAATCAATAAGAGAATAAAAGGGTGGTATTTATCCTTGTTAATCTAAAAAAGGGTAGTACTATTGTATGTACAACAATTGAATAAACAAATAAAGTCAATACAATGAAAAAAGTAATTATTTCAGCATTTATGTTATCAGCCGTTTTGGTAGCATGTTCGGATAACGGATCAAAAACAGAAGCTAAAGAAGCAGTAACTATAGAAGTAACAAAAACAGCCATGACCCAAACGTACTCCATGGTGGCAGAAGGAAGTCATGTAGACTGGAGAGCGGCTCATTTAGGAGGAGTTCAGCCTCGTTTTGGAAAACTAATGTTAAAAGACGCTGAAGTTTCAACAACAGATAACGTATTAACAAATGCGGAAATAGTGATGGATATGAACAATTTCACTATTGAAAATTTTGAAGATCAAGAATCTATCGATAAATTAGCAGGTCACTTAAAAAGTGATGATTTCTTTAAAGTGGCTACTTATCCAGTATCTACTTTTGAATTTGCTTCTATTGAGGCGCATGAGGGAGATTTCAATTCCAAATT
>CAJXZP010000047.1 GCA_913062955.1 uncultured Flavobacteriales bacterium
TACCGGAATAATGTGCACTTTGTTTCGAAACAAAGCTTTGGAAAAAGGTTCCCCTAAAAACACCGATTTTAAAATTACGTACCCATTAAAGACCCCCATTAAGGCCACATAAACCGTCACCATATTGAAATTGCTCAATACAGCTAATACCATGGCGAAATGAAACCAATAAACTTCTTTTAACTTGTAATTTTGGAGGTAGGAAATCAAATAATAAATAGCCATCAGCATAAATCCAAAGGATAACCCATAACCTCTTGCTACCCCAAACAACTGGATTACTCCGCCATTTGATAGCAGTAGTGTAAAACCTAGCAACACGAATAGAGGGGACACACTTTTATTTAGAATTTTATATCCAAATACCAAATAAACCATCATAGCCAACAAGTTGGGTAATCGCAAGGACCATTCAGAACTCCCAAAAATCATCTCGGAATACTTCATCCCTAGGCTATTCAAAATATGGTTATTGGTATAACTATTACGGTAGGATAAAATATCCATAAAGCTATCCTGGATATATTCCAAATAGGAATAACTTTCGTCATGGGTAAATGAACTCAATCCCGCCTTAATAGACATGATAGTCACCATTACGGTTCCTATTACCAGAATTAAGTACGGATAGAATTTTGAAATTTTCATGTTCGACAAAAAGGAAATACCATACAACAGGTTTCCAATACCCCTCAAATATAAATCGGGTGAAGTCAATTCACCTATTTTAAGAGGCTTAAATCACCATTATTTTTTTAATGGAAACATTTCCATTTGAATTTATTATATGAACAAAGTACACTCCTTGATTCAATCCATAAATGGTATTTACCGAGTTCCCTCCCCCGATAATCTGACTCACTTGAGAACCATTGACATCAAATATTTGGGCTTCCTGAAACAATCCCTGAATAAAAACTTCGTGGCTGGATGGGTTTGGATATACCCGATATCCTTGTTCCTTATTTTTATCCATAACCGATACTGGAAAAGGTGGATACCAAACCAATCCGGTACTATCTCCCCAGAGGTATTCTGCTAACTCAGGGTGATCAATTAAGGGGTTTCTGTTTCCTTGAAAATCAGAAAATATAATTTCATTTCTATTCCGTTCCCAATCCGAAACGGAATCTATTCTATTCCATTCTAGGAGCGTATTTAAATTGGCTTGAAATGGCAACTTAGACGACTTATCCAATAAGCTCACGGATAACTCTAAATCGGGTTCCCCATTTGTACCTTCATAACGAATAGCCATATAAAAAATCATCCTAGCTACATCGCCCTTTACCTCATCAGGCGGTTCAAAAGTCCACAGACTGGCATCCCTTTTTGATCCGGTATTATACCCGTTATCGATGACATCCACACACGAAACACAGTCATCAAAATTCCGATTATTACGGGTAGAATTTACACCCACATCGCACGGACGTAAATGGTGTACATCTGTTCCTGGCCCCGGAGAAGTTCCAAAATCACCACGTGACTTTGCCCATACATGTTCTCTACTCCATCCTGCAGCACTATTGTATTCTTGCGCAGCATCCACACTCCTACCTGAATAAATTAGGATCACATTATCGGGGTTGATGGTATCTCTATCTGTTTGCTTTAAAATGTCCCATACATCGGTTTGAGAGGAGGTGTAGGTATATTCCGTATGATTGGAAATCAAGGAGTGTAAAGTTTCTTTCAAAACCTCCTCCTTTAGCCCGAAAGCGGAGTCGTAATATGTTCCTTGTGCATGTACAGTTGTGATGGATATCCCAATACTTACCCATGCGATTAAAGCCCTAATCTTCATAATTCACTCACTAATAACGTTCGGTGATAATCTCCAATGCGGAGTTTGGAAATGGATTATCACGTATTCAAATCAGGGACTAAAATATTCTATTATTCGAGTTTTCATAGGGTTTAAAACCAAAAGTTATAAAACATAAGGATATCATAACTTACCCGTTCTTTTCATCCAAATTCTACGGGCGATGAAACCAACGACCATGATTATAAACAAGCCGAAAAGAAATTGGACCCACGCTGAAATTTGAACAATTTTATAGATTAAACTATTATGTTCGTGGCTATTCATTTCGGGATTACTTACTTCTTTGATATGATGTAATAAATCAACGGCCATATTTCCATTTGGAATGGATTGATGACAAGACAAACACACCCCTCTTCTATCCATATTTTGGCGTTCTTGATTGTTTAATGGACGTGAATTTTTAAAATGATGCCCCACCGTTTGCAGTTGTTCCCCTTCTTCGGTAACGAAACGTGACCAGTCCATTGTTAAATTAGGAATAGCATTTACTTGAGTCTGGGTATTTTGAGCCAAAGGTGAACCGACACCCGAACCTAAATCCACATTAAAATCCTTGGATGGATCTGCGAAAATAGTACCACTCTCAATTCCATATCCCATACTTTGAGGATTGGTATGGCAACTTTCACATGCACGTGATTCCTTTTGAATCGTATGCGGTTGTACCGGTGAAATATCAAGCCCCAACTGACCTTCCTCTCCTGCCCCTTCTACATTCGGAATTTTAAAAATTACGTTTTCGAGTAAGGGTTTTCCATCTGTACCAATAACGGTAACGGTAGTTTGACAACCCGGAATTGCCGGTGATATACGGTTCTCCCCATTTCTAACCAAGGGAGGGTTTTCCCAACGTAAATAACTACGAGATTCCGATACCACTCCATCAATTAGATACTTTTCCATTTCGCCTCTTGCATCGGCAGTCAACCCATTGGAATCATGAGCCGCCCCCATAGCCAACCAGTCGGGCTTCTTCTTACAATCTTGCGAATAATCTACTTTGATATGACATCCATAACACTGGGGAGCCCAAGTTGCATGGCAGGCATAACATTCCATCTCTTCAGTATGTTTTACAACGGTTACCATAGCCACCTCTGCTTCCAAACTTAATTCATCATGATCTCTTAAATATTTTAGAGGTTTAACTACCAAATCCTTTCCCGTAGCCGAATGTACAATTACCATATCGCCTGATTTAACCACATTGGTTAAGGGGTTTCCCCGGGCAGAAATCAAGTAACCATCCAAGGGGTCATAAACCGTTCCTTGTTTGAGATATTCCGCAATTTTTTTGGTGACACCTCTGGGCGTTTTTCTTCTTTTATCAAATCCTGAAATTTCATCTCCATACCCAATTGGAAGTTCCCATGGGTTTTTAAATGGCGTTCCATGACAATCTTGACACTCTATTTCTACCGGTGCCAAAGTGGCTCCAGTAAGCGAACCATCACTATGTACATCATTACTGGTATGGCAATCTTGACATAACATCCCTTTACGTAAATGAATATCTGCTTTTAAATGTAAATAGTTTTTGGAATGAAGTTTAGGTTGACTATCACCATCCCCCATAAATGGAGACGAAAAGGCCGTTTCCATCAAACCTTGATAGGAAGTTCCAATTCGTTTCCCTCGATCATGACAAGTGGTACAGGTTTCCACCGGGATTCCGGAATAGTGATTTTCATGCACCGTTACTTTCGCTTCACGCGTACCTTGAATAGCATGCACGAGTAACTTTCCTTTACCCTTAATGTTTTTATCGCCACCTTCATAAATCCCTTCATTCCCATAGGGTATATGACAAGCAGTACAGCCCATACCTCGATAATCCCCTCTTTCTTGACGACCTTTACTTCCGGTATGGCAACGTTGACATTCTTGACGTAGATACGTATAAACGGCTAATTGAGGGTTTTCCATCACCTCTTCAGCTGTTGGAGCGGGAGGTAAAGATTTCATTTTACTCGGATACACTTGAGGTTCTGATTCCTCCAATTCTTGCATGTAATCTCTAAATACATCGGTACCCAAACGTTCATGTACCGAAACTTCCTCCACTTCGTAATTACCAACATCGTGGTTGTAACCGTTCATTCCTCCAAATCCCCAAAGGGTACCTTGTATTTTACCTGCTTCGGTAAACATTAAGGAAGTAAACTGGGTCATCACCTGCTCCTTATGACATAAACCACATGTATTTTCATTTATCCATGGGCTTCCAGGATCTGGATAGAAATGCTTAGGCCCTGGATTTTCACTAAAAAACTTTGGTGTTCCTTTATGAACTTTTTTAATATCGATGGTATTCGGGTTTCCACCGTGGCATACAATACAATCGTTGCCGGTATGACCTGCTTTATCAGATATCTCGAGAATTTCCTGCATCATCCCCGATTCTTCCGCACGAATATGTTCCAATTGGTCGTGACAACTGGTACAATTATTCTCACCAAAATGGTGTTTGACCACGACCTTTTTGGGTTTCCAAGAATCTTCATTTTGCTCATGAACTACCGGTGTAGTTCCCGAGGTTCCACCCATATTCTGATCTACAAAACTTACCACTCCATAGGACAGTAAGATGAATGAAAAGAATGCGATAACCGCTTTAAAATTGAGCATTTAGAAAATATTGATTGGGGCGAAAATACTATGTTAAGAAGGTTTTAGACCTATTGGCTAGGCACAAAAAAAACCTCGATTATTACAATCGAGGTTTTCAAATTTCAGTGTGATTTCCTAAACTTAATCCTTTGATGAAGCGTCCGTATCGGCTTCTGGATTTGGCGTTTCTACTTTTTTAGCTTTAGGTGCTTTGGCTACCTTCGTTTTTCTTACTTTAATATCTTTCACAAACTTGCCATTAATGCTCTGCCCCAAAATAACCACATCCTTGGATCTGCTATATTCTGCAATGGCATGTTGCATTTGCTCTTCGGTATCTCTTACTAATTTAATACCCGAATTAGCACCTCTGTTTCTTACCTCAATGTAAAATCCGTCTCTAAGTTTCTTCGGTTTCGTTGGAGGTCTACCCATAATTGTAAATTTATTTCTGCTTTAATTACTTAATCAATCCCATATTTCACTTCGAATAAAAACCCTTAAACGACTGTAATACAAACAGATAAGCGAATTTTATTGATGTGATATTTCGAGGACAATATAAATCAGGGAATTTTATCCGACAAGCAAAAAAGCAAATACTATCAATTAAACTTTTAAAAAATGTTATAATTTTAAAATTCCTCTAAGGATTGGGGTTAACCCGCTAAAAAAGAACTCCACAGCGATAACCATTACGATCAATCCCATTAATTTCATTAGTACTCGGTTACCGGTAGGACCTAAAAATTTCGAAATACGAGTCGCACTCACAAATACCACGAAGGTTAGCAACATCACTAAGGCCATTATTAAAAACAAGGTGACCTTCTTTTCGAGGGTATCTGCATCATCCATCAAAACAATTGAATTGGTTATGGCTCCTGGTCCTGCAATCATAGGGATTGCCAAAGGGGTTATAGAAATATCACTTACATACGTACTCACCTCAGACTCATCGTTAAATTTCATTTTTCCTAACCGAGCATGCAACATATCTTGCCCCATTATGAAAAATATAATTCCCCCTACTACCCGGAAACTATTCACTGATATCCCAAAAAACTGAAACAATATTTGCCCCGAAAAGGCAAACATTATCAAGGTGAAAAATGCGACAACTACCGCTTTTCTTGCTGTTTTTTTTCTTAGATCATCCGTTATTGTGTTGGTCATTCCCAAGAATACAGGCATGGAACCAATAGGATTAATCAACGTAAAAAAAGAGGTAAATACCAAAATGGCATACGTATAAAGCCCTTCTATTTCAATCATTATTTTGTCCTTTAATTTTCCGCAAATTAATAAAGCTAATCCATTTTGGAAGGGTGTTTTATCTATTCCAAAATAATAAAGAAAAAAAAGGCCTTTCGAATCCGAAAAGCCTTTCTCTATTTTTTATGTCTAAATTAAACCTCTGTATCCATCATATCGGTAACCACGTAATAACGTGGATCTTCAACGGAAGTCTCAATGATCGACTCTAAATTAGGATGTGCCTTTAGAAGTAACATTTTACACTCCGGACTTAAATGTGTTAATTTCAAGTTGATTCCTAGTTTCATATATTTATCGGCAATATTACTGACCGCTTCCATACCCGAATGATCCGTAACCTTGGATTCCATAAAGTCAATTTCTACGTTACGTGGATCGGTTTTTGAGTCAAATTTCTCATTGAAATTTTGGATAGAACCAAAGAACAAGGGACCCCAAATTTCATACACTTTAGTACCATCCTCTTTAATTCTTTTACGCGCTCTAATCATGGTGGCGTTTTGCCATGCAAAAACCAGTGCAGAAATCAATACACCCGCAATAACGGCTATGGCTAGATCAAAAAACACAGTGACTACGGATACAATTATTAATACAGCCGCATCCGATTTTGGAATTTTATTAATTATTCTAAAACTTGACCAGGCGAAAGTTTCAATAACCATCATAAACATCACCCCTACTAAAGCCGCGATAGGCACTTGTTCTATATATTTATCTGCAAACAAAATAAAGGTAAGTAAGGTCAGAGCCATCATCACTCCAGATAAACGTCCTCTACCTCCAGAGTTAATATTAATCACCGTTTGACCAATCATTCCACAACCACCGGTTCCACCAAACAGGCCACTCAAAATATTTCCTGTTCCTTGGGCCACACATTCACGATTCCCACTTCCTCGGGTGCCGGTCAATTCATCGACCAAATTCAAAGTCATTAAGGATTCGATTAACCCCACAGCAGCCGCTAACACCGCATAAGGAAGAATGAAGTTTAAGGTTTCCATATTAAAGGGTAAATTCGCCCAAAAATCAGTATTGGGTGTAGGAAACTCTCCTTTAAGCCCGGTACCTCCACCTTCAATAATATAAGAACCGACTGTACTGGTTTCAATGCCTCCAAAAATCACAAGTGCTGTGGTTACCAAAATAGCACATAAAGCGGCTGGAATTTTGGTGGTTAGTTTCGGAATAACCCAAATCATCAACATGGTTAATCCCACTAAGCCAAGCATCAAGTACAGCTCCATCCCTTCCATTGGAATATTCAAATATTGCTTGACCCCATTTGCCGTAATTTCCATTTTTTTATGGGTAAACATCTTTACCTGAGCGATAAATATAACAATCGCTAAACCGTTCACAAACCCCATCATTACCGAATGAGGAATCAGACGTACAAATTTCCCGAGTTTTAAAACACCCGCTAAAACCTGAATAATCCCCATCAAAATAACCGCTCCTAATAGGTAGAAGTACCCCATATTTTCGATGGGCGAATCAAATAACATTCCTCGGTTATGCCCTTCGGAAATCATACTGACAAAAATAACCGCAACGGCCCCTGCCGCTCCTGAAATCAACCCGGGTCTCCCACCAAATATAGCCGTGATCAATCCAATAATAAAAGCGCCTGAAAGGGCCACTAATGGATCAATTTGAGCCACAAATGCAAAAGCAACCACCTCGGGGATCATGGCCATAGACACGGTCAGTCCCGCCAAAATATCATTTTTGGGGTTTTGTGTAAAGTTCTGTGTGAACGATTTGACTACCTGTGCTATTCGATTCATAATGATTGATTTCTTGTTTCAAAAAAGGCTGCAAATGTAATTTTTTAAATTACTAGATATACCATTTTATGAAATTTGAATAAAAATCAGTAAATCAACTAGTTAAAAGCAATTCCCTTAAAAATAAAAACATACCATTAATTAGCGTTAATATCCATTCAATAACAAAGACCTACTTCACCCGAAATTCCACATTTCACTTTGGTTATTTGAAACATAGGTTACCCAATAATTTAAGACATAACCATACCAAGTTTCCATGAAATTGGATGTTTAAGAATATGCCCGTTCAAAAGGATCATCCTACGCAAGACCAAAAAAGATGACATAAGACATAATCCCAAATCATAATTTCAAAGTTTACCGCAACATTACGTTTCCATTGTAGGTTAAACATTATGGAATGGTTAACGAGTTGCTTTCAATTCCAGTTCACATAGTGGCTACCATTAGGGCCATCTATTCCGTAATAATTAAAAAGGTTTACGGCAGAATTCGTGTGAATAGCCCACCCTTTAATACTTTGTTAAGGGAAACGAAAATTCCATGGCAAAAGCAATTTCTTTTTAAAAGAAAGCACTACTTTTGCGCCCTCAAAAAATTAAAAAAATTAATAATGGCAGGTACTATAACTTACACCATGGTAAAGCCTGAGGCAGTTGCAGCAGGACACACAGGACACATTTTAGGCATGATTACAGATGCTGGATTTAGAATTGTTGGTTTGAAAAAACTTCACTTATCTGCGGAGCAAGCAGGTGAATTTTACGAAGTACACAAAGAACGTCCTTTTTACGGAGAGCTAGTTGAATACATGTCAGGTGCACCTATCGTTGCTGCTATTCTTGAAAAAGAAAATGCAGTAGAAGATTACCGTACTTTAATTGGTGCGACCAACCCAGCTGATGCTGCTGAAGGTACCATTAGAAAACGTTTTGCTAAATCAATTGGCGAAAATGCAGTACACGGTTCTGATAGTGATGAAAATGCACAAATTGAAGCTAATTTCTTTTTCTCAAGATTTGAGAGATTTTAATCAATTAATGGATAATTGAAAGAGTCCCGATCCGAAAGGTTCGGGATTTTTTTTGTCCAATACTTCCCCAAAGTATTATTAGCCTTAATCAAAACATGTGTTTTATTTAAATGTGAATTATCACTTCATTTAAGAACCAATGAATGAACATAATAAATACATTCGTTTTGAAATTTAAGAATCTAATTCCCGGATAATTAAGTACCTTGATATGAGTGCATAGTCGGCATTTTCATTCGTCTTAGCGCAAGCGTTTATTCCATTTTGTGCATACAAAACACGTTCTTGTTCATATGTTTCTGTTAAATATTTCTGGGTAATATAATTCCCTTTTACTTTTGTCGTTCATTCCATACCTATATGAAAATTGTATCAGAAAAACTTCCAGGTCTATTGTTAATTCAACCCCATGTATTTGAGGATACTCGGGGTTATTTTTACGAGAGCTTTAATGAAAAACAACTTCAAGAAATTGGAATCAATGAAACTTTCGTTCAAGACAATCAATCCTTATCTAATAAAGGGGTATTAAGAGGGTTGCATTTTCAAAACCCTCCGATGGCACAAGGTAAATTGGTTCGGGTAGTGAAAGGGGCTGTATATGACGTAGCTTTAGATTTACGAACAGACTCTCCTTCTTACGGTCAGCATTTTGGAGTAGAACTAAACGAGACCAATAAATTATTATTGTGGGTTCCTGCAGGTTTTGCGCATGGTTTTTGTACGTTGGAAGATCAGACTATTTTTTCATATAAATGTACCAATTATTACGATCCCTCTCAAGAAGGAGGGATTTTATGGAATGATCCAGACCTAGCGATAGATTGGAATATTGATCGTCCTATCCTATCTGAGAAGGACCAAATCAATCCAACATTCGCTGCATTTAATTCACCATTTTAAAACATCAAAATGAATAACAAAATATCAAAATTCGGAGTTAGTTTAATGGTGCCCCTGGCTATGTATGGAGCCATTCAATTATTCAGTTTTTCAAAAGATGAAGTGGCTGAAACAAATGAATACCAGCATTCTTTTAATAATGATTATAAAATTTACGCTTTAAACATTCCAGCAAATTTGGCCTTTGCGGAGGAGAAACTGCCCCTTCAATTACTGGATATTCATGAAAAATTAGATCGTGAATTATTGGTCAACACGTATTGGCAATCCAATACACTTTTGTATTTAAAAAGAGCAAATAAATATTTTCCCATTATTGAACCTATTCTAAAGGAAAACGGAATTCCAGATGATTTTAAATATTTAGCTGTCATTGAAAGTGGACTAACTCCCATTGTATCTCCGGCAGGAGCAGCTGGTTTTTGGCAAATCATGAAATCTACCGGTAAGGAAATGGGATTAGAAATTAATTCGGAAGTAGATGAGCGTTACCATGTAGCCAAATCGACTCATGTTGCATGTAGGTACTTGAATGATGCGTATGCAAAATTTGGTAGTTGGACTTTGGCTGCAGCGTCATATAATATGGGAATGGGTGGACTAAATCGCCAATTAACCAAACAACAAGTAGATTCTTATTACGACCTAAAATTAAACAGCGAAACCGGAAGATATGTATACCGTATTATGGCTGCAAAAGAAATTCTTTCAGCCCCAAAAAAATACGGTTTTCAATACCGAGAAAATCAATTATGGAATGGGGTACAAACCGAAAAATTAAAAGTAACCACTACCATTTCCAATTTGGCCTTATTCGCCAAAGAGATAGGGATCAACTATAAAATACTAAAGGAGTATAACCCTTGGTTACGAGGAAACTCTCTGACATTAAAGTCTATTCCTGAATACACTTTTGATATTCCTAAAAAGGAATTTTTACCGCTATTGGTTCAAAACAAAAAACCAGTTAGTACCCAAGAGTAAGGAGTTACTTGTGGTCTTTACTTATTATTAATTTGGATAAACCTAAAACAATAAAAAGTTGGGCTAATCCATAAGTGGTCATTATGTAGACGTCACTATATTCAATGGGGAAAATAAACTTATTAACCGCCAAAAACGAATCTGAAATAACGAACAGGATGGCTCCAAGGAGGACCCAGTGATAGCCCACCTTCGTATTACGTATTACGGCAGCCAGTCCCATAAACATCAATACGATGGCATAAACAAAAACCGGTATTTTAAGTTCATTTAAATGAGGCCATAAATTACTAATCAATCCTACGGTGTATAACATCATTAATGGAATTCCTATCCATGCCAATCTAGAAATGGTATAAATTCTTTTACCCGAACGAATAAACACATACGTGTAATTCAGATGGGCCAGTAAAAACCCTCCTAAGCCCACGATAAATAAAATAGGATATTGGCGATCAAACATTAAAGCAACATCTCCTACCCATGAAAATACCATGGCCATAAGGATGGCTGTTTTATTTCTAGAAGAATACCCTCGAGTTATATTTACAAAATACCCCATCAATACGAGGAGTAATAACGGTTTTGATAATTGTGCTAACCCCGAAATTCGCGTAACATGCCCGGCAATATTCATCGGTAATAGGATACAGATGAAAAGGATTAAGTATACTATGGAGAAGTCTTTACGCATTTTCTTTAGGCACATTCAGATCCAACACCGTTTTCAATTTTTCAATCATGTAGTGGTCCTTAATATTCGTTTCATGAAAAGATTGAGTTAATCTTTGGGCTACATTAAAAACGGCAGATCTCATTTTATCATCAAAAGCACTAGAATGTTCTTCAATGTAATCTACAAAGGAATCAAATGCCACATCTGGATCTTGCATATTTTCATTTAAATAATCGAATTCCATTTCTACATAAAATGCCGAATCCGTACCAAATTCATCGGTGCTTGACTCCAAAGGAACCAGATCTTTTAATACCAACTGATGAATTGCTGTAATTTCTTCGTTTGTAATAGTACCATCTGCTTTTGCAATGGCATACAACAACTTACCTACTTCTGAATAAAAATTTTTGTAAATCATAGCCCCAAGTTTATGTGCACTAAAGGTACAAAATTTCACCTGTTTTTTAAACCAAGGAATTATGATTTAAATTCTCTAATTTAGGCATAGAAATCAAAAACACCCAAAATGTCAAATACATGTTTAGAATGTAAGGACCCGATAAAGGGTCGAGCTGATAAAAAATTCTGTTCGGATACCTGCCGAAATAGTTACAACAACAAGTTTAACAAGGACAACACCAATTACATGCGAAAAATCAATAGGACCTTACGCAAAAATAGATTGATCCTAGTGAAGCTAAATCCAAAAGGAAAATCAAAAACGTCACGAAAAACTTTATTAGAAAATGGGTTTGAGTTTGAATATCATACCAATACATATACCACCAAAGCAGAAAAAACCTATTTCTTTTGTTATGAACAAGGGTATTTGCCTTTAGAAAACGACTACTTTGCCTTAGTCGTGAGACAGGAATATTCTAATTAAAGGACCAAGCTCGGGTATAAAAATCATTGACGGTAATTAACACAGAATCGCCATTAACATTATATACCCAACCCGATAAATTCCCTTTAACTCTCAAAGCAGCTATTCCATCAAAACTGGGAGTAACTTCGGTTATATTAAAGGTATGAGGTACTTGTGCCAATAGACCATTGGTACTCCATGCAGATGACCATAAGTTACTATCACTATCCATATAAAGAATAAAGCCGGAAGCGGTATCTGGAAACGAAACCTCTATTGGAAAACTACCAACCCTATATGTACTATCTGAAAAACCATTAGCTGTATCATTTACGCAATTAGTTAATCCAAATCCAAGCCATTCTTTTCTTGTAGTATCTGAAACATACGCAAAATAAGAAGTGAAACGCGTTGCAATATCCAAACCACACGGGGCTAGTTCATCGCGTAATACACCATTTCCTACATGGTCTAGGTTACTCTGCATGATCAAAGTAGAATTTCCAATGGTGGCATTAACAAAATATTCAAACCCATTCACCACACGGCTACTATCATGAACCACAACCTCCTGAAGAGAGTTTTCCACCTTTTTACAGGAATAAAAGGAAACAAAAAAAACGGACAATATTAGAGCTACAGTGTATTTCATAATTACTTCACAATTCGACCTTTAAATTGGCCATCTTTAATTTTTAATGAATCTCCCATCCCATTATAAAAATAGCCTTCAAATTTTCCGAAAACGATTTTTTGTGAAAATTCATCCTTGTCATTATTCACCACTGCCGATACTTCGAATCTCGAAAAAGAACTCTCATTCCCTCCAAATGCGGTGGACCATAAAACACTATCTTGATCAATAAACTTTACAATAGCCGTTCTATTATCTTGTGATTTTGGATAATACTTATAAGGACCAACTACTAACACGGAGTCTATTACATTAATATCCGATAAACTATCATTGTTAACACAACCACGGATGTCAATATATATAGCTTCTTGTATTCGGGTGGGTTGAATAAAAGCAGTAATATGAGACTGTACAAAATGATGCGTATCAGCGATACAAAACCCTTCTTCCTCGCTTAAAGTCCAATTGGAATACCCCGCCAAACCATTAGAATAATTATAAGGTATATTTTCAATTTCAGCACTGACAAATAAATCAACCGCAATATTAATACCCGTAGTATCTGTGGTATTGGGGTTTTGATATTGAGGTAAAGCTTCTTCCGATTCACAAGAAGAAACAAAAACGATTCCCACCAACATCAAGGGAATAAAATTCAATAATAATTTTCCTTTCATATCCTAGTATACCCCGTATTGAAAACTAAACACTCCTTCTTCAATTCGAATGGAGTTTGTTCCATTGTATAATCTTACATCCATCGTTCCCAAAATCAAATTATCACCCAGACCTTTACCTGGGTTTGGCGAAATTAATTGAACCACAAAAGAATCATTACTACTAGAACCACTACCCGGTAAGGACCGCCAAACGACCCCATTATCATCTACCCAAGTAATTTCCACTCCTTCAATTTGATTTAAAGGAGTAGAACTTCCATAAGGATACGTACCCGCAAATAACAAACTTTCTTTATCGGCTAAATTACTCGTATCCTCAATACATTTCAAAAACTTTACTTCCAAAGAGTGTGCATTTCCCAAAGAGTACATTCCGGTAAGTTGCCCATAAAATGTGGTGGTATCGTTACATCCTAAATAAGTAGAGTCAAATACCAAATTATAGGAACCATCAATACTATCCTGTAAAGTGTACATCACACTATCGATCTTACCATAGAAGTAAAAATTAGTCACCAAAGGAATAGAATCTCCCTTTCCCCAATTAAAATCAGGATCCACATTATGGGGAACATCTGTCACCAAAGTGTCTTTCTGACAAGCAGTTAGCCCAAGACCTACCACCAGACCGAGGAAAATTAATTTAAATGAATTTCTCATGTTTATACGCATTCGGAATAGCCTCAAATATAGTATAAAAATGGACTTTCAAACATTTTTTTTTAGGGCACAAATTCCTATTCAATTCTGGCAATTAAATCCCCTGTTTAGTTCTATTAATCGTCTTCCATTTTGTTATTAACTTTTTGTTTTTTCTATATGGGATTCTGCTCATTTTAAATAATAGCTATAATTTTGTGCCCCATGAAGGTAAAACCTTATCTAGTAGGGATTGCAGGCGGAAGCGCCTCGGGTAAAACATCATTTTTGATGGATTTGAAGAAGTCACTCCCCCCAAAAACTGTTTCCATTATAACGCAGGACAATTATTACCTCCCACTCCACGAACAAAAAAAGGATGAAAATGGAGAAGTAAATTTTGATTTACCTACCTCCATTGATCGTCAAAAGTTTCATGCGGATTTGGAGCATATCTTAAATTGGGAGCCCATTACAATAAAGGAATATACCTTTAATAATAAGGAAAAAGATCCGGGACTAATTACCATTGAACCCCGTCCGATCATTATTATGGAAGGTCTTTTCATTTTTCATTTTGAGGAAATAAGAAAAGCATTGGATCTTCGTGTGTTTATTGATGTTAGAGAACATCATATGCTAGAACGAAGATTAAAACGTGACCATATTGAACGTGGATACAAAGAAGAATCTGTACGTTACCAATGGGATAATCACGTTATTCCCTCCTTTAAAAAATACCTAAAACCATATAGAGATGACTCTCATGTAATTGTGACCAACAACAGTCATTACACCAAAGGTTTAGATGTGATTACCAATCACTTAAGATCAAAATTAATCTCACACTTTTATCAGCAATAAAAAAAATAGTTATGAAATTTTTCATTGACACTGCAAATCTAGAAGGCATCAAAGAAGCTCAAGATCTAGGAATTTTAGATGGTGTTACCACCAACCCATCCTTAATGGCCAAAGAAGGAATTACGGGTCAACAAAACATTTTAGATCACTACCTGAAAATCTGTGAAATTTCAGATGGTGATGTAAGCGCAGAAGTTATTTCAACCGATTTTGATGGAATGGTCAAAGAAGGTGAAATTCTTGCTGCTTTGCATCCAAATATTGTGGTTAAAATACCGATGGTAAAAGATGGCATTAAAGCTTTGAAGTACTTTTCTGATAAAGGAATCAAAACGAATTGCACATTAATATTTACTGCTGGACAAGCTTTATTGGCTGCAAAAGCAGGTGCTACTTACGTATCTCCATTTATTGGTCGTTTAGATGATATAGGATATGATGGAATTGAATTGATTGCTCAAATTAGAGTAATTTTTGACAACTACCTTTTTGAAACGGAAATTTTAGCGGCATCTATTCGTAACACCATGCACGTTATTCGTTGTGCTGAGGTGGGATCTGATGTGATGACGGGCCCCTTAAGTTCTATCTTAGGTTTGTTAAAACACCCACTAACGGAAAGTGGATTGGCACAATTTTTAGCAGATCACGCTAAGGGAAATTAAGCCATCTTCTTACAGGATATAAAGCGAACTCGATGAGTTCGCTTTTTTTATGCGTCATGATCTTTCATTTTGCAACTATTGTTACATTCTCCCCTACAAATCAATGTAATTTTGCAACTCGAAATTTACATGAATTATGAACGACAACAAACCAATGGATCCCAATAAGGTAAAAGAGCAACAAAAGAAAATGACAGGCTATTTGAGTATGTTTAATTTCCTTCTCGCATTTCTAGTAGGTTATTACTATGGTTTTCATTATGCCGCTTTGCTTACTGCTATAGTGAGTTTGGTTATTGGGTTTATATCAGATGTGGAAGAAGCTTCTTTACCTAAAAAAATATGGAAACTGGCCAGTCCGTTTGTTTTAATGATTGGGGTCGGGTTTATTAACCCCACGGTTATTCCTTTAGGAATATCAGGAGTATTGTTTACGGCAATTGGACTCCATTTAAAAACGTTGAATAAACCTTTTTCGATTACCTTAATCATTGCCAGTAGCGCCTTATCCTTGGCCGCTTATGGGGCTTTAATAGAATACCCACGGTACATACAGAGCTTACTTGGCGAAGAAAGACAGGAGCAAATAGCTGATTTCGAAGTTGTTTCTACGGATGGCCATACCGTTCATCTTTCTGAATTTAAAGGAAATGTAGTGTTATTAGATTTTTGGGCCACCTGGTGTAAACCTTGCCGAGATGAGTTTAAAGAACTGAAACAACTTACCTCTGAATTTTCCAATAATGAAAATGTAAACTTTCTAATCATCAATGCAAAAGGAAGCAAAGACTCGATCGAAAAGATAATGGAATTCGAAAAACAGAATAACTACCAACTTCCATTTTATAAAGATCAAACCGGATTTGCAACCTCCAACGTTAAGGTAACGGACTATCCCACATTAGCATTAATTGATAAACAAGGAAACCTTAGGTACTTTCATTCAGGGTATTCAAATGCCGAAAATTTGAAAGATTTATTAACAGAAAAAATAAATGCCCTGTTAAAGGAGTAAGGAGTAATACGCCAGTATTACTTTACCCACTCCACTTTAAAATTATGGCGCATTAACTCTTTGTAACGGGAGTTGGATCCAAGTGCCTCAAACTTAATAAAGGTAAAATACAATTTGCCCGAGATAGAGCTTAAAGGAATTTCATTATGGGTGTAAATATCATAGATTTTATCTACCTCTCTTTCACAAATATATCTACCATTAATTTTTTCATAAGAACTGAACCGATGTTTGGCCGGAGTGTCTATAAACCAAAAATTAGGTTGTGCCCCTCCTATTAACAATTCGGTATTTACATTTTTCCAAAGCTCATAAACAGCCGATTTTTGAAAGCCGGGGAGTTTCTCTACGGACACATTCTTTAAAGCTAAATTATAGGTCTGAGATTTTTGAGATACACTCACAAAAACACCCTTTTTCCCTGGCATATCCACCACCACAGTAAACGGAGCCTTTCGAAGTTTAGCCACATGATTTTCAATAGGGATCTGTTTTCCGTCTTGAACGATGTAAGCCATAAAATGGTGGGGCGTATATTTAGTATTTATACCACGTATAGATAAGATTCCTAATCCTATTATTACACATGTAATGACCTTCTTAATCCACTTAGTATCCACTCCAAAAAAATTTGAGCCCGCAAAACTACTATGAATCACGCTTATAATAATACCATTTCAAAATTAATAATCCGAGAAGGGAGGAAATCACGGTCGCAATCATCACCCCAACTTTCGCCTTTTCAATAAGTAAGGGATCATCAAATGCCAAATCGGAAATAAAGATAGACATGGTAAACCCGACTCCTGCTAACATAGCCACTCCGTATATCTCTGGCCATGCCACGTTTTGGGGCAAGGCGGATAACTTCAATTTCACCATAAGCTTAGACAATAAGGTAACACCCAGGAACTTACCAATAACCAGCCCGCCAATAACACCCAGTGAAACCGGATCCATAATTAGATTTAAGATAGATCCTGTAATGTGTACCCCGGCATTACTCAAGGCAAAAAGAGGTAAAACAATAAAAGCCACAAATGGGTGAATCGCATGTTCTAACTTTTGTAATGGGGTTTGAACTTCTTCTAGTAATTTTTCCATATGGGCTACTGCATGGGTTTGTTCTACAGATAACAAATTTCCTGAAACGGTATTTTTCTCAAAAATGGCTCTTAATTTTTTAGCTTCTTTCAAAAAATCTTTTTCTGCAATTTTGGTTCTAGCAGGGACGGTCATGGCTATAAGAACACCTGCAAAAGTAGCATGAATTCCAGAATAAACAAACGCAATCCAAACTCCAAACAACCCGACCAAACCGTAAAAGGTACCACTTCTCACCCCCATTTTATTGGCACCAATTAATACCACTACAAATGCCAATGCAATCCATAATTGGGTATAATCTATGGTACTGGGATCGGTATAAAAAAGCGCAATGACCATAATGGCACCTAAATCATCCGCAATAGCTAGTGCTGTTAAAAATATTTTTAAGTTAATACTCACTTTATCCCCAAGCAAGGAAAGAACCCCCAAAGCAAAGCCAATATCGGTAGCCATTGGAATTCCCCACCCATTAATAGTTTGCGGGTTATCATAATTAAAGAATGTATAAATAATAGCAGGAAAAATCATTCCTCCTACGGCCGCCATGATGGGTAAGGAAGCTTTTTTAAGAGAACTAAGCTCTCCTTCCATCACCTCTCGTTTTATTTCCAATCCAACGGTAAAGAAAAAGATAGCCATTAAACCATCATTAATCCAATGATTTAATGAGGCATCTAAATCGAACCAATTTCCAAATCCAAACTTCATATGAAGTTCATGCCATACGTAATGGTAGGAATCAGCCCAAGGAGAATTGGCCCAAATTATGGCGACTATTGCAGCAATAACTAGAATAATTCCACTAATGGTTTCTTTAGATATAAAATCCTTAGTCTGTTCGGTTATTTCAAAGTTATTTGACATGTGTGGTTCAATTTAATCGCAAAAGGTAACACAATTGAAAATATAACGCATAAAAAAGGGGGAGGTCAAATGACCTCCCCCTTCTTAAAGTATAAACAAATAAAACCTTTCTACTTAATTGTAAATTGTTTTACAACATGTTCATTTTCATAATCAAATGTAACAAAGTAAGTTCCTACTGCTAAATTTGACACATCAATTACTTGAGTTCCATTTGTTGCAGACACGTCTACATTAAACCCTCTAACCAATTGTCCTGTAATAGACAGTAATTCTATTTCAACATTTCCTTTCACATTGAAGTTTTTAAACTCTAGTTTAATAAACTCACTTGCAGGATTTGGATACAACTTCATTTCTGCTACCTCCATTGAACTTGCACCAAGAATAAACTCAATTACAATTTCATCGTTTCCTTCACAACCAGTAACACTATCTGTAACCACACACCAATACGTACCTCCTGAGGTAATATTAATACTTTGGGTTACTTCTGATGTATTCCATAAATAACTAGCGTATCCAGAATCTGCCATGATAGTAAATACAGGTTCTTTCCACACATTAGTATCAGAAGGAAGATTAAACACTACCTCCGGATGTAATTCTACATCAAAAGAGCTGATCCCTTCACAACCTAAATTATCGGTTACAGTTACCATAAAGGTATTTGTACCAACAGTCATATCTGATGGATAAACTTTAATTAATTGTGAGGTACTTGAGTTAGACCACTCATAAGATGTGAACCCAGGTCCCGCATCTAAATCGCCTATTTCATACATACACAACTCATCCGTTCCAATTACGGTAGTAAATACCGGATCACCTACAGTTACTACTATAGAATCCATTCCTGAACAACCTCCAGAATTCATTACCACCACTCCAATTGAAGTGGATCCAGCACCTAAACTTGCAGAACTCACTGTTATAGTAGCTGTTGTATCTGCCGTAGTCCAATTATAAGAAGCAAACCCAGCTCCTGCATCTAAACTAACAGATTCGCCATCACACAAAGTAACATCTCCACCTAAGGAAACAATTATTGCTGCTGGCTCTGCGATCGAAGTCATATCAGATGTTGTACATCCATTTGCATCCATTAGACTCACGCTATAAGTTCCCATTCCTAAAGAGGACAAATTAGAACTCGTACCACCAGTATTCCAAGAATAAGCGTATGGTGCTGTACCACCTGTGGCCGTAGCCATGGCCGAACCATCATTCATTCCGAAACAAGACACATCCGTTCCAGAAACAGATAACACTATAGCTGTTGGCTCAGTAACTGTAACTGAACTTGTGCTTTGACAATTATTACCATCTGAAACAATCACAGAATATGTTCCTGCTGCTAATCCATTCGCTAAAGATCCTCCTGAACCATTACTCCATGCATACACTAAAGGTAGTGTACCTCCTGAAGCAGAAACAGAAGCCATCCCTGTTGTTCCGCCATTACAAAGTACATTAGACGTAACAGTTGCTGTAGAAGTTACAGCTGTAGGTTGGGTAATATTCACACTATCCATCATCACACAAGAATTAGCATCTGTAACAGTTACAGAAACAAATCCAGCAGATAAACCAGAAGTAGAAGCAGCGGTAGAACCATCGCTCCAGCTCATAGAATAAGGAGCCGTACCACCAGAATTTAACATTCCAACAGCACCATTAGACCCGCCATTACAAGAAACATCGATTGTATTTACAAACGCCCCCATTAATGGGTTTGGTTGGGTAACACTAACAGAAGTACTTTGCATACAACCTGCGGCATCTGTTACTGTTAAAGAATGACTACCTGCAGCTAAACCCGCTGCATTTGCAATCATATCTCCATTTGACCATGCATATGCATAAGGTGCAACACCTCCACCAGCAATTGAAGTCGCAGTTCCTGTAGCATCTCCATTACATAATGGATTTGTAGAACCTGTAACAATAGCTAATAACGGGGTGTTTTGAGTCATTGTAACTGACTTCGAAGCTACACATCCGCTTGAATCTGTAAGTACTACAGTATACATCCCGACTGCAAGTCCATTTTCCATGGCATTTGAACCACCACTCGACCAAGCATAATTATAAGGAGTCGTACCACCTATTGCAGTAGCAGTTACCACACCTGAACTATCGCCATAACATGCTACAATAGAATCTATTGCAATTGTAATAATTGGAGCACCAATATCCGATACAGTTACCGGAGCAGTTGTGCTACATAAATTAGTATCGGTAACGGTTACCAAATAAGAACCTCCAATTAATCCAGTTGCCGTTGCAGTCGTCTGGCCGTTTGGCCACATGTACGCATAAGGAGCTGTTCCACCAGTAGCCAAAGCCGTAGCCGTTCCACTAGGAACACCACAAGTTGAAGGTGTGGAAGAAGTACTAGCCGTTAATGGCGTACTCGGTTCTGTAATAGTCACTGAAGCCGTTGAAGACCATCCATTAGCATCCGTAACCGTAACGGTAACCGAACCTGTACCTAAAGAATCAGCCATAATAGTACTATCACCATTACTCCAAGCATAGCTATAAGGTGAATCTCCACCCGTTACAGAAGCAGTAGCAGTACCATCCGCACCAGAATAACAATTAACATTTGTAACGGTCGCAATAGCCGCTTTGGCTAAATCTACCGTAACCACTGCACTATCAACGTATGTACCACAGGAATTAACGTAAGTCAACACATAAGTATATACACCATCTGCCGTATAAGAACCTGCCCAATAATTTGGATCCGTTCCTACAGTAGTTCCTGCAGAATCCCAAGTAAGACCAACAACTGCAGCAGAAGAAGGCAATACTACATTCGCATTAAGAACATTAGGATCTTGACGAATGGTATTGGAAGATACTAACCAACCAGTACTGTTATTTAAATCCGGTCCTTGTAGTCGCATACCATTGGTACCACTTGATGACGCAACGGTTCCAGACCAATCTGTTACCGTAACACCTGAAGCAGCTGGAAAAGAATAAGAATTACTTGCCACCGCATCGATAATTAAACCGGAAGAAGATTTCAAAATATAACCAACTGCCATACTTGAAAAAGTACTATTACTTGGTCCACCGGTCGTATAATAATTATTCGCAGGACTTCCACTTGCTGACCCAAAACCAATAAACGCAGTACCGGCACCTGATAGCAATGTTCCAGAAGTAAATGTAAAGGATTTTAATAAAGCTGCATTTGTCCAAACCTCCACAGTAACACCATCCAAATCAGAATTAGGTACCCCAGTAATTTCAACATTATCATCCTCGTTACTATACGATGGATATCCTCCTAATGGAGCACCTGTTGAAGCCTTATATTGAATCAATTCAGAAAAATAGAAACCTCCTGCTGGATAAAATGGCGATTGTGATGTAATTTCTGTACCCAATGGACTCGTTACGGTAACAGAATCCGGTGAAACCACAAGGATATTTTGAATGGTTTCTGTAAATCCATTCATAATAGAGTCATTTGCCGCGATAGGATTTACCGTGTTCGGTCTAATGTATGCGGATACGGTATAATCTCCAGGGATTGACATATCAATCGAAGTAATATAGAATACGGTATCCGAATTACCTGCTAGTGACCCTGTATTAACAATCATACTATCGATTGTATTAACTGGCCCAGTAACACTCCAAACAATGGTTAAATTATTCACACTAAAATCCGAGCTTGTAGCTAAAATATTTGAAATCTTAGCAAAGGCTGTGTCCGTATTGCTATAACAAGAATCTGAAGTAGCTAGTTTAATTTCCAATAGCGCTAGATCTCCAGCAATACCTGTAAATTCAACGGCTCCAACATCCGGAGTACTCGTTGAACGAGTAGCGCCATCAATATCTGAAGTAACGCCTAATACCGCCCCCATGTTATCCATAGCCATGGATAGTGGCGAAATATTTCCAACTGCAACATCTGTAAACACAGGATCTATTTCATTTGAATTTGCCGCTTGGGTAGAAGCTGTTTGAAACCCAGCCAATGTCGCTTGGTTTGAGCTCCATCTTCCATAATAATTAGTACCAGAAGAATTCACAAAAACATTATTATTATCCGTAATCAATGTTACTGAAGTGGTTGAATAATATAATCCATAAGCAGTTCCTGTTCCGGCCCCTGCAATTTGAATTAAATTATTCTTGATGTTCACATCGGTGGTAGTAGTCGTATTGTAAATTCCATACCTTGTAGAACTACCAGCTGTTTCTAAATCAATCGTATTATGATATAGATTAATATTACTTTTAGTACCATATAGATAGATCCCATATGCGGTACTTGATCCTTTTAAATTGTAAAAAGCATTATTCACAATTTCAGACTCGCTACCCACTGTATTTGCAGAATAGCGAAACTGCATTCCGTAAACAGTACTAGCTGCAGCTCCAACATCATGCACTTTATTACTCATGATTTCTACATGTGTCGTATAGTTGAAATACATTCCGTAAAAGGTTGTTCCTATTGTTCTTGTAGCTCTAGATATATCATTACTCTTTACAAAAAGAGAATCCCCATAATTTACATATAAGCCATAAAAATAAAAATCATGAATGTTATTATTATTAATATCATGACCTATGGTTTTATTAGCAGTACTAGTTCCGTTAATTCTAATTCCGTAATACCCACCAATAATTTCATTCCCAGTAATCAGTACATTATTCGCATTATCACCACCGGTGGTGGCTGATGTATTAGAATTTGACATTACGATACCCCCACTAAAAGAAGAAGTATAATTCATCCCAATATCTATGGTGTTATTTGAAATAGCGATACTATCACACCCGTTTTTCATTTGAATACCAAACATAGCCGTTGCCGGTGTTTGATTTACAAAATTAAAACCATCAATAGTCAGATGTTTAGTACCATCCAAACGAACAAAGTGATTTTTACCAGCTGCCTTATTAATGATCACCCCATTTCCATTAAAGGTAATCGTATTAACCGCAGAAGCACCCGATATATTTCCAATATTCCACATCTCTGTGTAAGGACCAGAACCTGAAGCAACATTAATGGTCACCGCTCCTGAAATTCCACAAGTATTCATATCATTTACTAAACTATCCACTTTATGATAATTAGTTGTACTCAAAGGACTCGAAGGATCAACGGTGTAAATACCACTCAATGCACTTAAACAAGGAGTCAAAAAAGACATTGGTCCCGTCCACGAACTTGAATCAGCAGCACCACAAACAGCACGAACATAAAACTGATAATTAGTCCCTGGTAATAATCCTGTTACTGGTAAAGGATTTAAACCCATTAGGGTATCATTTCCAGTCCCTAAAGAAAAACCACTCACGCCATATTCTACCTCCCACGATGTGGCAGATCCCAATTCAGACCAACCTAAAGTAGCACCGGTTGCGGTAAGAGAAGTAACCCCTAATGTATCCGGAGCAGGACAGGAAACGACAATACCTTGCAACTCAATATTAGCAATATTCGCACGTCTATAACTTGCAAATGGAGGAGCAGTAGGATCTGGATTAGTACCATCACTTCTATAAGCAAGCGCTTGATACGCTGAAGAACCAGCGGTCGTGCTGCAATAAAAATCATGAGAACCTCCATCATAACTACTTTGATTTTCATCTACAGCAATGACTAGGTTATCAATACCATTATAAGCAAAAGGAGATGAAAAGGTTATTAGAACTTCTCCCGATGAAATGGTAGCTGTACCTGTAAACACTTGGGTTAAACCTGTGGAGGTAATCCAATCTGTATTACTTGAATAGGTAGATTTTGTAGTATGTCCAATATAAACCGTCCAACTACTAGAATTGGTTAACGTTGTGGCACTGGTTGCATAATATTTTACTCCGGTAATATTTCCAGAAGCACCAATATCAGAGGCTAAATAAATAACCTCGCTATAGGAATATCCGTAATAGGGTTCTATTGGAATTGCCATATTTGTCAAGGTTCCAGAACCTATACTAATTTGGGCATAACTTTGAGATCCTAAGACCAAAAGAAATGCCAATAAAAATGTAATTTTTTTCATAAACTAAATTTAATTCTACTATGATTAAGATAAAATGTGGTACCCCCAAAATATTTGTAGTAACAGAGGAATTTCTATTTTGAGCCCATAGAAAAATAGTTCCATATCGTGTGAAAAATTAATAAAAGCGACCCAAATTCACCGATATTTCTTGTTCTTAACTTTGTTTTAAATGAGTAGGCTTTACATCATGAACTTTATAATATTTTGATCTGATTATGTTTAGATTTCTAAAGTAGTAGAATACTTAACCCATCTAATGAATTGTTAATAACTTCAGTAAATTTAATAAACCTCAACCCAACCTTTACCTAACTCCCTTGACTACAGAGAGGAATCTTGAATTTAAGGTTATTAACAATTTAATTTAAAATATGCGAGTTATTAACAATTTAAGCGTTTTATTCAGTGTTAAGGCAACCTTTTTCTCATGATAATTAGCCTATTAAGTAGATTTTTGATTTGGTATGTACTAAAACGGAACAAACTTTTATTTAATTCAATTACACATAGCGTTACAAATAATCAAAAAAATTCACGTCCAACACCTAACAAAACGGAATTCTTAAACGCAGCCTATTTTGACCTTATTACACACATCAAATAATGTAGTTTCCACTTATATTTGAATCATGAAAAGTGTATTATTTGTTTGTTTAGGAAATATTTGTCGCTCCCCAATGGCTCATGGCATACTTAGAGATAAGGCCGAAAAAGCCAACATAGATGTTGAAATTGAATCGGCAGGAACTTCTGGATTCCATCTGGGTGAACCAGCCGACTCCAGAGCAATTTCTATGCTTCAATCCAAGGGAATTGACATTTTGGATTTACGATCACGACTTTTTATTGCTGCAGATTTTGACACGTTCGATTACATTTTCACCATGGATTCTAGTAATCAATTGGACCTCCTTAATATAAGGAAGGATATGGGTCATCCTAATTACCCACAGTTGGTCATGAATTTGAGTTATCCAACGGAAAACATCTCTGTCCCCGACCCATATTATGGTGGAGCTACAGGATTTGAAGATGTCTACAAAATGCTGGACGGGTCTTTAGATGAATTAATCAAAAAATTACAGGGGTAACGGCTATTTTTTGCAGACTTTTGCATGCATAAAACTGAATATAGATGAAATTAGGTACATTATTTTTAATTCCAACTCCGGTAAGTGAGCGTCCGATGCGATTTGTAATTCCTGAAGGGAATAAAGAACAGGTACATAACCTGATCCACTTTATGGTGGAGAAGGAAAAACCAGCGAGGTCGGCATTAAAAAAATTGGAGCTCGCACATCCTATTCCAGACCTTCGTTTGTATAATATTGGAAAATACAGTGAACAAGGAGATTTCGAATCCTATTTTTCGCCCCTATTCTCGGGAGAAGATATGGGGTTACTTTCGGATGCGGGTTGCCCAGGAATAGCTGACCCAGGTTCAGACCTAGTAAAAATGGCCCATTCCTTTAATATTCAGGTGGTGCCATTAGTGGGTCCATCTTCCATTTTTTTGGCTTTAATGGCTTCCGGATTAAACGGACAAAACTTTGCTTTTAACGGATACTTACCGGTGAATGAAAAAGACTTAAGTAAAAAATTACGTGATTTAGAAATGCTCTCTACTCGTACGGGGCAAACCCAAATATTTATTGAAACGCCTTATCGTAATGAACAAATGTTTGAACGTTTAAAGAAAACACTACGAGCCGAAACGAAACTTTGTATGGCCATGGATACCACTGCCGAAAACGAATACATTAAAACATTGCCTATTGCGGAATGGAAAAAAGTACAACACCCTTCTTTCCACAAAAAACCATGTGTATTCCTTATTCAAGCATAGTTATCAAATATTACATCCGATCCGATTTCAAGGTGGGGCTCTTTCATTAGGGTATTCTAACTTTGTTATCTATTAAATGGAGAAAAAATAATCATGAGAGAAATCATTGAAAAGGCATGGGATAACCGTGACTTACTAAAAGAAACAGAAGTTCAAGATGCTATTAGGTCCGTAATTGACCAGATTGATAGTGGCAAATTACGTGTAGCTGAACCCACCTCGGATGGATGGCAAGTGAACGAATGGGTCAAAAAAGCGGTTGTACTTTACTTTCCAATTCAAAAAATGGAAACCATTGAGGTGGGACCATTTGAATTCCATGATAAAATGAAATTAAAAACGGGTTACGCTGCCAAGGGTGTTCGTGTGGTTCCTCATGCTATAGCTCGATATGGAGCTTACATTTCTGAAAACGTAGTGATGATGCCATCGTATGTGAACATTGGGGCATACGTTGACAATGGAACTATGGTGGATACTTGGGCTACCGTGGGCTCCTGTGCACAAATTGGTAAAAACGTTCATCTTTCTGGTGGCGTGGGTATTGGTGGGGTATTAGAACCTTTACAAGCCGCACCTGTAATTATTGAGGATAACTGTTTTATTGGTTCTCGTTGTATTGTAGTAGAAGGAGTAAAAATAGAATCAGAAGCGGTGTTAGGTGCGAATGTGGTTTTAACCATGTCTACCAAAATCATTGATGTTTCCGGTCCAGAACCCATCGAGTATAAAGGGGTAGTTCCTGCCAGATCCGTTGTAATTCCAGGAACTATTGAAAAAGAGTTTCCTGCCGGAAAATACAATGTGCCGGTAGCATTAATTATTGGAAAAAGAAAACCGAGTACCGATAAAAAAACATCATTAAATGATGCCTTAAGAAATTTCAATGTAGCTGTATAAAATGAAATCTATTCCTCAACGAATTTTAGTTATTCAAACCGCTTTTATAGGGGATGTCATTTTGGCTACTTCCTTATTAGAGAAATTACATCACACATTTCCAAAAAGTAAAATTGACTATTTAATTCGAAAAGGAAACGAGTCCTTAGTTTTCAATCATCCCTTCATTAACGAATTGATTATTTGGAACAAACAAGATTCAAAATACCGTAGTTTATATCAACTACTAAAAAAAATACGCGCATCCAAATACGATGTCGTCATCAATACCCAACGATTTGGAGCTACCGGAATGCTCACCGCATTTTCGGGTGCTCCTGTTCGTTCAGGTTTTGCAAAGAATCCCTTTTCATTGGGTTTTACACATTCGGCTCCTCATGAAATTGGAAATGGAACCCATGAAGTAGAACGAAATCAAAAATTAATAGCCTTCCTAACGGATTCAGAATATGCGCTACCCAAACTATACCCATCTTCTACAGATTTTGATTTAATTTCCCAATATTCGCAATTGCCATTTGTAACCATATCCCCTTCTTCGGTATGGTTCACCAAACAATATCCGATGGACAAATGGGTGGATTTAATTGATCAATTACCTTCCCACTTTAATGTATTTCTTTTGGGAGGGCCTGGTGATCAAAAGCAAAATGAGGTCGTTATTTCAAAATGTAAAACCAACGTCCCCCAGAATTTGGCAGGTAAACTCCGTTTACTTCAATCTGCTGCTTTGATGCGTACATCCAAAATGAATTATGTCAATGATTCGGGACCATTGCATTTATGTTCGGCCATGAACGCACCGGTTACTTCGGTGTTTTGTTCTACGGTACCAGAATTTGGATTCACCCCACTTTCCAGTATACATTATATGGTGGAAGGCAAACAAAAACTAGACTGTAGACCCTGTGGTCTACACGGTTTAAAAAAATGTCCCAAAGGGCATTTTAAATGCGCGAACAACATTGAAACAAAACAGTTACTAAACTCGTTAAATCATAATAGCGAATTGTAATACAAAGACATTCACCATTAAAACATAATTGCATAAAGTTTAGCAATTCTCAATAAATCCCAATAGCTTTGGGAACTACAAAAAACACAAATGGAATTAGAGAGAAAACTAACAGTAAACGAAAAAGCCCTCTTAGTTAACCTAGATCCAAACGTATACGGATCATTTTCTGAAATTGGTGCAGGTCAGGAAGTTGCCGCAAATTTTTTCCAAGCAGGTGGTGCTTCTGGTACCATTGCGTTAACACAATCGGCTTACGACAAAAAAATATCTAATGCCATTTATGGAGAAGGAAAACGTTTTGTGAGCAAGGAGCGTTTGATCCGAATGATGGATCATGATTTTGCTAATATTACCGAAAAATTATCGGATCGACAGGATGACACTTGTTTTTTCGCATTTGCTGATACCATTGAAACTTTAAACTTCCACAAAACCAACCAAGGTCATGGTTGGATGGGGATTACTTTTCAAAAAACACCCCAGTCACCTTCCAATCAAATTGTACTTCACGTGGTGTTACATGATAACGATCCCTTGTTACAACAAAAGGCCATTGGTAGATTAGGAGTTAACTTAATTCATGGTGTATATAACAATGTTTCGACCATGAAAACTTTCCTATCCTCTTTAATGGATGGTTTGAGTATTGATCGGATTGAGATTGACATGTTCAACGTTAAGGGACCCGATTTCTCCAATATAGATAATCGTTTAATTAGTTTAAAACTGGTTAAACTAGGACTTACTCCGGTAGCGATGTTCGGTCCTGATGGGCAGAATGTACAAGCTTCAGAAATCCTATACAAGAAAAATATTCTTGTGCTTCGTGGTCGTTTCCGACCACCAACGCTGGTAAATGTAGATATGTTATTATGTGGGTATCGTCAATTCGTAAAAGATCCCGGGGTTACAAAAAAGGACTTAATTGTGCTTTCGGAGCTTTCTCTTAATAATTTATTGATGGGGGAAGATCACAAAAAAGAACGGGATTATATGGATCGTGTGGATATTCTTTGTTCCCTAGGTCAAACGGTTATTATCACTAATTTCCAACATTATTACCGATTAACAAACTACTTATCGGATGTGAACAGCGGTAAAAAAATTGGGGTGTTAATGGGCGTTAATAACCTAGAGGCTATTTTTGATCCCATGTATTATAGCAAGCTAAAAGGAGGTATTTTAGAATCTTTTGGTAGATTGTTTGGTAGAAATATAACATTATTAATTTACCCCGCCACAGATGGGGAACACGGAGAACTACATACGTGTGAAAACGTACAGATCGAAAAGAACTTGAAGTACTTATTTTATTATCTAACAGAAAACGATCAAATCCAAGATATCAATAACTGCAACCGAGATTTATTAAGTATTTTCTCTGATGATGTACTAGAAATGATTAATGAAAATAAAGAGGGTTGGGAAGACTTTGTACCCAACAAAGTAGCTAAAACGATAAAAAAGAACGGAATGTTTGGATATATGCACAATAACTAAACGCCAATCATACACATAAAAAGAGCTAGTTTAGCTCTTTTTTTTTGCTGCAATTTTAGTAATTCATCCAGGAGAGGAAGTCACTCACACGACTACGAGTCACTAATACTTCGGAATCATAATTGGGAAAAATATCCAATTTAAGCCGACTATTAAAATATTTATGTATTCCTCTAATGCTTGCGTTACTAACCAGTAACTGGCGATTAATACGAAAAAACTTTGCAGGATCTAACTGAGGAGCTACCTGGTCTAAGGAATAATCTACAATTAGTTTTTTTCCATTTTTCTTTACTAAATACACCGTATTTCCCTCTGCAAAAAAGAAGCCAATATCGGTAGATTCTACTTGTTTGTATTGATCTCCAACCCGGATTAAAAACTTCGACTTATACGATTGTTCTGTATTTTTAGAAATAAGGTGATTGATTACTTCTGGATCTAATATTTTCTTTTTACCCCAAAGTTTTTCAAATTTATCTAACGATGCCTTCAAATCATCTTCACAAATGGGCTTTAGCAAATAGTCAATACTATTTAGTTTGAAAGCATTGATAGCAAACTCATCGTAAGCCGTTGTAAAAATGATGGGAGTGGAAACCTCCACTTGTTTGAATAATTCAAAGCTAGTACCATCAATTAATTGAATATCGGAAATAATTAAATCCACAGGTTGCTTTTCACCAAACCATTCAATTCCTTGCTCAATGCTCCTAACAACTTGCACTACTTCGATATCCTTCCGTAATTCGGATAAGGTACGTTGCAGCTCTTTCGCCAGCAGATTCTCGTCTTCAATTATTAAAACTTTCATGGTAATTTGTCTTTTCAAATTTAATTTAAAAGACGGGGTATACCTACCACACTGTTGCGTGGATAATTGGAAATTATACGATTGGTTCGAATTTTATTTAATCGGAATTATATAGCGGTTGAATGCCTTTTCCAAAAAATAACAGGAAAGTCTTACGGATTTGATTTACAATATAAGGCATTTGAAATGCAAAACGTCCCCGTTAAATACCCTCCAAAACGATTATTTTAATCACATTGGGTTACTTCTAGTTCCACTCTTTCAATTTCTGGACTGATATAATGGATCCCTAAATTCATTCCTCGAAGAATAAATAATACGCCAATTAATAAAATTATTACGGGAATTACTTTTTGCAACTTATTTCGAAATTTCACGGAAACGAATCCTCCCAAATAGGTAGCACCTAACATCATAGGCAGTGTTCCTATACCAAAAAACAGCATAAACGCACCCCCCATTAGTGTGTCACCTTCTGCCATAGCGCCAGCCAAGGCAATGTACACCATGGCGCAAGGCAATAAACCATTTAATAGGCCAATGACAAACAATGCCTAGATCGGAA
>CAJXZP010000048.1 GCA_913062955.1 uncultured Flavobacteriales bacterium
TAGCTCAAATAAAATCGGTAAATAACAGTACCGGTGATCATGCTAACATTCAATTCGCAGCTCAATAATGTATAACGCTCTTATAAATACAGTTGGGAGTGTTGCCTTGAGGCAAAATGCGGATAAGTTTCCTGTACCGGCCATGTGGAGCCCATTTACTCATAAACCTCATTCGGTTAATAGTGGGGTAAGTGTTGGTTTTGATAGTGTGATGGGTGCTTATGGAGAGTTTAGCGAAACTGTTGTTCTGAGTGGCGATTTTAGAATAAAATTAATAGCTAAAGTCGGAGTTATCGGTTTTTTACCTGTACTTGGTTTAAGTAACCAAAGCGGTATGTTCATCGCCTTTGAAAGTGGGAAAAAGATTTTCATACGTATTAACGGGGTAGAATATAATTTCCTAACAACCTATTCATTCATTGTTAATAAAGTGGTCATATGCCGGAAAGGAACAGATTTAATAATGTTCCTCAATAAGGATAATCCAATAGTTTTAAATTCAGTTATTACAGATGATGTGATGCTTGACCAAGTTATGAGAAGAACTAACTGGGGGAGCAGTACAACCGGTGATTTATATGCTGTAGAATTCGATGCAGACAATCTACCAGCACCCATAAATTTCAACTCATTAAATGCCACCGCTACCACTTGGTATAGTAGCAATTATGCAAATGATGGTGTATCCATAGCTTTGAATGGTGTCTCTAGGACTTTTGGAAGCCCTTATGGGGAGCAGAGTTATGAATGGGGATGGAATGAATATGATTGTTTTGGAGGAAATGAATTAATTACATTTCCTACTGAAACATTAGTTGGTGATTTTAGTATTCCAATAAGCGGGATTGTATTCGAGTATAGTGGAGCAGGTGTTGAGTCAGCTTTATTTTCAGGGAGTGGGAACGATTTTTTAATCTGGTATAATATAATTTCCGTAAAAGCATTAAGAATAAGGATAAACGGGCAGATAGAGGATTTCTCTACAATTAAAGCCCCTAAAGTTGGAGAGCCATTCGATTTAATTGTATCGAGAGTTGGAACACAAGTAACCGCAACCAATAATGGAGTAAGTGAAACTATTACAATGACTAGTGATGATTGGCCTATCGAACGAATAGGGAGAAGAGGCAGTTCAATCAATACAGCATTCGTAGGTATCATTACTGATTCAAAAATAGGCCAACAACGTAACACTTTTAATATGTGGGGTAACGGCACTAAAGAAGGAATATTTGATAAACAAATTATCACAGGAGAAAGTCCATCTGCAACTCAGGATCTATTCGGGATCGATATCTCCAGACCCGCATTTCCCAATACATACAATTCAAGCGCAGTTAATGAAAACTATATACAAGTTGAGGATGTAGCCAATAGTGTTATTGATACCAGTGGAGAATTGACATTCGGGTTCCTGGTTAAATGGGATGCAGTGGAAATATGGCGAACAATCGTATTTGGAGATAATTTTTCAGTACAAATCCGTAGAGGCACCACCATTAGAGCGATAATAAATGGAGTGATTTTTAATTTCACTGTGAATGTACCGGTCAATACTTGGCGAAACTATTGGTTGACAATTAATGCTATGGGTAATTATTCTATTTTCATGGACAGTGATTCAGGTCCAATTGAACTAAAGCAAACCCTCAATGGCACTCCAATCAATGCGTCTTCCCTACCCATGCGCCTTTTGAACACCACTAATCTCAATGATCCAAGTGAAGGACATGTATGCATTATTGGCTTCTTTAATAAAGCACTCTCCATAAATGAGATGGAAAAGCTAAAAAAATACACGCTTAAAAAATTAGGGATATGAAAACAACCACCAGTTTTATAGTGATTAAGGATGTGGATCTAGGTCAGTTAATACCAGCCCCTTTTTGTAGGGCTGATGGTTATTATGTGATGGCTAATGAGGAAGAGACTATGCAGCCCATTACTTGGCAAGCCCTCCTTGACAATTACCACCAGGAGCATGGAGGACCTATGGCTTTTACTGTCAATGAAACTCCCGTGCATTTGATGAAATGGGAATTATCGCCCTGTAAAGGAGATTATTCCTACACCGCTGCATTTGCATACGGACAAGGAATGACTGCCCCTTTTGGGTTGGTGATGAACTACAAAGAGGCAAAATCATTTATTGAGCAATATCAAAACGAAGAAGAATGAATCCATACATTTTAAAATATATAGGCCAGATTTTAGCCTCATTCACAATAATACTGGCTGTTTCGGGCTTTAAACTGGCTGCCACAGTTGATAAACAAACCATTGAAATTGAAAGCTTGAAAGCTCAGGTGATGAATGTGGAGTTGATCAATGAAAAGTTTTTGAATGTGAACAAAAATTTTGATGACATTAAAAGCGCAGCCTCCAAAAGGGATGAAAAACTAGATAGAATTTTAGAAAAACTATAGGTATGAGAGATTTAATAATTACAAGATCATTTGCAAATTCCAAACAAACTTTAGGGCAAGCTCATGTTATTGAGTGCGAACGCTCCATTTTTAGTTGTGACACTTTGGAGCTGCCTGATTTAAATAATCAAGTAAGAATAAGTAGAATTCCGGAGGGGGTGTATTGTGTGAAAAAAAGAACTTCTAACAAGTTTGGACTTCATTTTCATATTACGGGTGTAAAAGGAAGAACTTACATTTTGATACACAAAGGAAACTACCATTCTCAAATATTGGGTTGTGTGCTTGTGGGATTATCTCATAAAGAAATAAATGGTGATGGGTATATGGATGTGGTAAGTTCTGGGAGAGCTTTAGATAAGTTACTTGATTTAATGCCTGATGAATTTACTTTAACAATTAGATAGTTATGGGATTACTTGGTAAAATAACAAGTCCAGTAAAGTTAATTGAGCAGGCTACTAAAGCTCTGGATAAAATGACAGATGGGCAGGGGGAAAAGGCTGACCGTTTTATTGATTTGCTAGCTGCATATGAACCGTTTAAAATTGCTCAAAGGGTTCTCGCATTTATGGTTATTGGCACTTATGTATTTATACATATTGTTACCACATTGATTTACCTAGCAGTAATTGTGAAAAATTTATTTTGGGGCACTAATCTTGATCCATCTCCATTATACGAGGTTTATAAGTGGAACAATGAAAATTTACTTTATCCCTCACTAATTATTCTGACATTTTATTTTTCTGGAGGGGTAATAAACGGAGCAATTAAAAGACTTTCGAATAAAACGTTATCCCCTAGCAAATAGCCTGTCCTTTTTTGAGGTGTACCCCTAAAATATGTTTGGGGTATGAATAATTTCTCTCTATTATCAAGCATTGTAAGTGGGCCTTGGGCCATTGAACCCATTTTTGCTCAAGGGTATTTACCCCTGGTAGATTCTTTACTTAGAGGAACTCCATTTAGTGCTGAAAAAGGGGTGGAAACAGAGTACATCCCTACCCTAAAAGGATCCTCCAATTATGGCAGATCAAGTGCAAATGATTCGGATGAAAAATTTGTTCAGGTAATACCGGTAAAAGGTGTCATTACCAAGAATGATCAGTATTGTGGCCCATCCGGAACGGAAACCTTATCCAGAAGAATCAAATCAGCCGCAAACAACCCTCAAGTAGCAGGAATTATACTGGATTTTGATACTGGAGGTGGTGAGGGAATGGCTTGCCAATTGCCCGTTCAAACCATTGAAGAAGTTAGAGAAAAAATTCCTGTGGTTGCCAATGTAGGAAATGGAATTTGTGCTAGTGCAGGCTACTACATTGCTAGTGCTTGTGATGAGATTTATGCTTCTTTTCCTAATGATGGTATTGGCTCTATTGGCACCTTCATGACCCTTGCAGATATGAAGGGGTATTATGAATCCAAGGGGTTGAATATTATGGAGGTTTATGCTTCCAAATCCAGTAACAAGAACCTCCCCTATTTAGAAGCTTTGAAAGGGAATACGGATCTTTTGAAAAAGGAAGTATTGGATCCATTTAACCAGGAGTTTTTGGACACCGTAATGAAACACAGAGGGCTTGATGCCTCAAGTATTGCTCATACCGGAAAAATGTTTAGAGCAGCTGAAGCTCAGAGTGAAGGCTTGATTGATGGAATTAAAAAGGAAAGTGAAATCATTTCGAGAGTATTTGATTTAGCCGAAAACCCTGAATTGAATTTGCGTAATGAACGCAAAGAAGAGGTGACTTCCTCCACTACTCCAACCCCACCCAAAATGGAAAACCCAATCACGAAAATCACGAATTTATTTAAATCAAAAACAACAATAGAGATGGACATTACCAAAATGAAATCCAAACTCTCAGCTGCAGGTGATGAGCCCATTGCTCTAAGTGCTGCTGAAAGTGCTTCATTGGCTTCTTTTTTAGAGGCTAGTGAAAAAGAAGGTGAGGTATTTACTCAAGCAGAATTAGACATTGCTGTGAGTACTGCTGTAACCGCTTCGGATGCAAAAAAGGATGAAGAAATTCTGACTTTGACAACTGCAAACGAAACATTAACCACTCAAGTAGCCACCTTGAAAAGGAAGCCTGCTGCTGAGACAAATTCGCCTGCAGGGGAGAATGTGCAAAGTGAAGAGGTTGAAGAGGATTTTCAAACCTCAGGGGATCAAGAAGCAAAAGAATTAAGAACCGCATACAATATTTAACAGATGAGTGAAGATGTAAAACCAGATGTTCAGCAAATTACTGGATACTTAGGGAAGAGCTTTAGAGCTTTAATTGGTAGAGTGTTTGTGACTAGTGACATTACAAAAACAATGACACCTGTTCCAAATTTAAAGGTAACGAGACCAATTCGAACAGTCGAAATTACAGGAGGATTAAGACAGTTGAATACGGCTATTGAAACTCCAAAAGGAAGAAGAAAATTCGGACAAAGAGAATTGGTTCCGAGAGGAGGAATGAAAATTCTTCGCGTTATTCCTGAAGAATATAGAGATACTTACTTAGCTGAACAGTTAAACGAAGATTCTAAAGATATTTCGGAAGCTGCCTTTATTTGGGGACAAGAGTTTGGAAAAGTTCAGGAGGAATATGTAACTGCTTTTTACAATGGGAAATATGTTGTTCCTCAAGAATTTAATGCTGCAGATACTCATTCTGTAGATGATTACAGGTTGTTTAAAGAGGTAATGTTCAAGTGTATTTCTGCTGCATCAGCAGGACAAACGCCTGAAACCAATCCTGAGAAGTGGATAGACGTAGATGCTAATGTGATTTTGGATGGTCCTGGAACTGTACTTGCTGAAGAAATTACTGATGGTCAATTAATTCCAATAGCAACAGGAGCAATAACGGAATCGAATTCGGTGGCTAAACATAAAGAAATGTGGAAGGCTCTACCAGAAGAGCAAAGAAATACCGGTAAGTACATTATCTATGAGTCCTATGATCAGTTCGAAAACTATCAAAGCAACTATAATGCTCTGTATGGAACGGGTAAAGGCATCCCCGGCTCTGACTTAGACACTACCAAGGCAATAACGGTAAAGGGTACAGCAGGTAGATTGAAAATCCAACCTTGTAAATGGATGGGCACTTCTAATAGGTTAATTATGACTCCACAAACCAACATGTTCTTTGGCTTCAATAACAGTCCAGAGCATGCAGAACTTGGGAAAATCATTGAAAAACATCATGGTTTCGAGGTATCTATTAAGCACATGAGTGCTTTCAACTTTGGTGATCTTGGTGTGTTATATGTAAACGATCAAGATTAAATAATTTTAATGGAGGGGGTTGTTCAACTAAAACCAGAGGATGAAGAAACCCCCTCTCTTTTTTAGACCAAGAAATTATGGCAACAAGAACAAGAAAGGAATTAGAAGACAGACTCAAGGAGTTGAAATCTAACATAGTGGTAAAAGAAGACCACAACAATGCGGACTTAGAAATTTTCATTGCTTTTGAAGAGCAAAAATTAGAGTTAGCCAAACCCGTAGCTTCATTACCTGCAGATTTAAAAACCATGGAGAACCTTACCTCTACGGTAAAGAAACAAACTGAAGATATTGAAGATCTTAATGCTTTATTAGCTACTGCAGAAGCAAGGAAGGGCGGAAAATCCTCAAATCCAGTGGGTAAATTCAAAAAGAAAACCTACGAAATCCTTTACCCTAAGTTAAGAATAGGTGACAAGGTGGTATCTGCTCAAGAAATTGCGGATGATCAGGTATTGCTTGGGGGATTAGTTAATTCTGGCAGCTCTGCTGTTAGAGAAGTTGAACAATAAAAATCGTTAAAATGAAATTAAAACATTTAGACACGAAACCAATTAACAACTCTGGTGGGAGTGCTGCATTCGTTTATTTCGCTACGGTGGCAAGTATATTAAGTGGCGGAATTCCAGTGGATACCACTGGCACACCAACTCATACCGTTACCGACATTGCCGCTAGAAATAGTTTAACCACCCCCGCATCTGGGGCTACCTGTTTAGTGGAAAGTGAGGGTCTCTGGTATGAATTTGTAGGCTCGGCTTGGGAACGTGCTTCTCCAGTAATCAATAATCACCCTTTTGTATTTGATTCAGGAGTAGGTTTTTTCAAAATTGGCACTTCTGCAGACAAAGCAGGTTTTGAATTTGAAGTACCTACTGAGGATGATGTAACGGGTAAATACTTAAAACCAATTTTTGCAGTACCTGGGCATGGGGTTAATCAATTAGAATTTGAAAAATTAGTGACAACTAGTCCTGGTGTTATGATCTTGATTTCAAATGATGGTGAAAAATTCCAGTACGGCTCTGTTGACAATCCTGTTACTGTAAAAGTAAAGGAGTTGAATGAAGGTCAAAAAGCCATGGATTGGAAAGGTATTGTTTATGAAGTATCCGCAGCCCAAAGCTCAAAGGTTCATTATATGGCTGACATCTCTGAAAACGATTAATCATGGCAGAAAAAACAAATAAAGAGGTATCAGCTCCAGGAGCCAAAACCTCACCAAAATCTATTGTGTGGACTTGTAACAACAAAATGTTGTTTAAGGGTGAATCAGGAACAATTGATTTAAGAAAAGCGAGTCAAAAAAAACTCGGGATTTTGAAGAATAAGTACCCACAACATTTTAAGGCGTAGTATTAGTTGGGTTAGTTAGGTTAAAAGCCACTGCAATTGCAGTGGCTTTTTTGTTGTCCTTTCTATTTTTTATGCAATTGCAGTTATTTGACTCATGGCAATTGCAGATATAGAAAGGTGGTTAAATGGCAGCAAAGATTTTGCCACCGGTAAAACCATGTATTTACATTATGGGAAAGATGAGACTTTCAGAAAGCAATTGGGATTAGCTGAAACTTCCTTTTTAAAACGGAAGCTTATCACTCATTTGAGAGCCTTAAATGAAGAAGCAAAGGAAATACTCTTAACCAAGTCAATACTCTCTCAAAAGGCCGCATTACCCCCAAAGGATTTACCTGAGTTTATTCCACCTAAGAATTATAAAAGACCCACTTACAATCGAAGTGATTTATCTCCATTTGTACAAACACGGGATGATTTACGAAAATCCAAGTGGGCGCAATTGAATGAATATAGAAAAATGCTTAACAGGCATGCGGAAACGAAAGAGGAACTGGAAAAGAATATTCAGCTCATCAAGAAAATTAAACAGCTAGATAAAGAGTTGGATTTGTTATGGGATGAAATCAATTACTACCAAGCGACCGGTGAAGAACTACTTCAGGAAAATGAAGTAAATCTTCCACTTCACGAATTGGTAAAGAAACGGAACAACATTAGATCCTATGTTTCTAGATACAAGGACAACCCAGACCAAAAGAGCAAATACAGTAAATATCAAAATGAATTAATCAGATTGGAGGGCCTTCTAAATGCTAATTAGCGCAAAAAACCATAGGGTAAAAGAATTGCAAAAGGTGGATGAAAATCAACCCCACGCATTTAAAATCAAGGGTAAAAACAGATTTAGCCTGGGCGCACAAAAGGTTTCACTTACGGAACTCATAGGTCCTATTTGCAAGGGTGATATTATCCATATTCCATCTATGGGTAATTGGAGTTTGGTGGATATGATTGAATACATCATTGAACAAATAGGATCCTCGGAGGTTCATCTAACCAGCTGGGCAGTATCCGAAAAATCAGTGGTCACATTATTGAATTTACGAAACCAAGGCTTAATCAGTTCTTTGCATTGTTTATTTGACACAAGACTACCAAGTCAATCCACTGCAGCATGGCAATTATGTGATGCAAATATTGAATCTCTTAAGCTCACAAAGATTCATGCTAAAGTGGTAGCCTTGAAAAGCGAAACGCATGCCGTTTGTATAGTTACCACAGCAAACCTCACTGAAAACCCAAGAATTGAAAGGTATGTGATTACCGAAAGTGATTCCCTTTATGAGTATGAAATGGATTGGATCATTCGATCTATAAATAATGCAAAACCCTTCAAGGCATGATCTGGACAAACGAAATGCTTTCTGAAGTAGAAGAATGGGCAAAACATGGGTTTACCATAACTGAAATTGCACTTGCTTTAGATTTGGACGAAGACCAACTTCAAACCGAGTTTTTAGCCCAGTCTGATTTCTTTAAAGCCTATAAAAAAGGCCAACTTACTTCGGCTCTTGATATGCGCAAAAGTGTTTTTGATTTAGCAGGAAAGGGGCATTCGGATTCTCAAAAAAGAGCTCAGACCTACCTAAACAAACAAAAATCTATTGATGGCTAAAGAAATGACCATACTGGATAAAGCGACCAATAGGGAAAAGCTAATTTCTATACTTCAAAATGAAGATGGACCAGATAATATTCAGTGCCCCAAACTAAGAGAAAAGTTTGATCGCATAATGTATGTAGACCAAATGAACAGGAGGTACAAGAGTCCATCCAAGGTTTGGGCAATGCAAAAACACAGATTTGGAATTTCTAATTCTTCAGCAAAAAGAGACTATTATGAAATGATGCAAATCATGGGCAACATTAAAAACTTCTCTAAAGAATATGAAAGGGATTTGATGTTGAACTGGATCAAAGAAATGATGGTCAGAGCAGATGCCCAAGATGATTTCAAAAACTTCAATGCATTGCAGAAAACATACTTTTTGTATGGACAGTTTGACAAAGAAGATGTGGATTTGCCACAGCAAAATATTGAACCCCATAATATGGAATTAACCTCCGACATTACCATTTTAGGACTGGAGCCTATTCCAAATCTGGAAGCGAAACGGAAAGCTCTAATGGCTAAACGTAAAAAAACTTCCATGAAAGCTGAAGATGTAGAATATACAGAAGTTGAAGATGGAAACTAAAAGACTACATTTAAACTCCTCACAGATTGAAGCGGCTTTAATCGATCCAAATATTGGCATATATATATGGTCAAGGGGAGATGGTAAAACCCAAGGGCTATTGGCAAGAAAGGTGATAAAAAGGGTTTTTTCTATGCCTCGATCTATGGGGGTTATTTGTCAACCCACTTTTGAAGGAATGCTAACCAATACCCTTCCTTCTTTAATCAGAGGACTAGAAAATTACGGGTATTTCAAAGATGTTCATTATGTAATTGGGAAAAGGCCCGACCCCAAGTGGAAAATTAAAGGGCTATGGCAAGACCCCTATCAACCCATTTTAAAACCAGAACACTTCATTCATTGGTTCAATGGTACCGCCATTGTTTTGGTGAGTTTTAATCGAGGAAATTCAGCCAATGGGCTTAGTGTGGACTGGATAATAAATGATGAAGCAAAATTTACCATAGGTAAAATTAAAGACCGGTTTGACAATGAATTAATCCCCGCCATGAGGGGCAATCGGCAACACTTTGAAGGCTTAAGCGATTACCAAAGCATTATATTTTCAACCGACCAACCAAACACCAAACAAGCCCAATGGTTATTTGACTATGAGAAACTGGTTAACCAGGATCAGATTGATGTAATTCTAGGGTTGCAATATGAAATTGCATGCGTAAGAACCAGTTTAAAAACTGCAAATGATTCTCAAATAAAGCATTTGCTCCAAAAATTAAAAAGACACCAATTTCATATAAATGAGGCTCGATTAGGATCCGTGTTTTTTCATGAACCAAAGCCATTGGCCAACCTTGAAATTCTAGGAGAAGAAACGTACAAGAGATGGCGTAGGGTATTACCAGAACACATTTACAGAAGCTCTATTCTTAATGAGCGTGTGAATACCGTAGATGAACCATTCTATCCCAATTTGGATGATGATATACATGTCATTAACTATTCGGATCCACTACTGGATAACATGGCTTTTGAAAGCAATTTTACCTTAGATGAGAAATCAAGGAATAGCTCTTTACATGACTCGGACATTTCAAAGGATAGAGCCTTAGATATTGCCCTTGATTGGGGGGATAGAATAAATGTGCTGGTAGTTGGACAAGAATGGATGAACTCCTACCATGTTAGCAATGCCATGTTTGTAAAGAAGCCTGCGAGGGTACAAGATCTAATTCAACAATTCTGTGATTACTACAAACATCATAAAGACAAACACGTGAACCTACCCTATGATCAAACGGCCTATTTTGGCGTAGGATTTTCTTATGACACCTATCTATCTGAAGTGATTAGAGTATTACATAAAAATGGATGGACTGTCAACAGAGTAAATATTGGAGCGGCTAAGACGCACGAATACCGGTATTTACTTTGGGATTCAATTTTGACTGAAAGTGACTCAAGATTACCAAAATGGAGATTTAATGGCCATAACTGCCAATACTTACTGACTTCAATGCATGGAGCACCTACAAAGCAAGGACGAAAAGGTTTTGAGAAGGATAAATCTTCAGAACGAGCCACCACACCTCAAGAAGAGGCCACTCATTTTTCCGATGCTATTGATACTCTTGTTGTTTATAAACACGGAACAGTAATTACTTCTGAAAACTCTTTTGAATCACACCTATTTACTACCCATTAACGAAATAATGTGCCACTTACTCCTTGAAAACGGAGTCAAGCCGCACAACATTTCTACGCCTATCAAATACCCTAGCACTATTTTTTTCATTCCTTACAAAATATCCAACTATACAACCAAGTATACTGAATACTGTACACACTAATGTTAACTCTAAATGGGAAAAGAGGTCTTTAAACTTTCATTCCGTTCATGCACATTCCAGCGCACTGGAATAAGCATTCTCTTCATTCAAGATTAAAACCTCTATCAAAGGATTTTTGCAGCGCCCTTGAAACTAAGGGGCAGCAAAAGGACTGGTTGGTGTGCAGGCTGCATCTAATTCCTGGGGGAAAGCCTACACACAGGGGCAAAGTCAATCATATAACGCAAATGTAAAACGGTTACAATTGCAAAACAGCACAGGGTACAGTCGTGCTCAATCCTGAGAGGATGCCCTTTTTGAACCAAAAAGAGCAGTAAAAAACACCCTTAAATGGCTGTTAATTAAATAATTGGAGAATTTCAAAAAGTTTTTTTTGAACCAACAGAGACTATTTAACGAATAAATAGAGCCTAATAATTACATACATCACTGATAGCCAGCGCTTTAATTTGTGTAATACGTTAAAAAAGTGTATCTTAGAGGTATAATAAAAACATCTAAAACTGCAGTTTCAGCAGGATAAAAACAGAAATAAAACGTTATGGATGCAAGTGAAAAACGTGCTGAATTGTGTAGGCTATCCGCCAGAGCAAAGGAAATAAGAAGCACAAAGGCAAACAAAGCCAAAACGCCCGAAGAGGCCGCATATTGGCAGGGTAAAACCCTAAATTCAATCATCATTGATAATTTCTACAAGGATGAAAACAACCAAATTTTTAAAACCTTTAAAGAGTGGAAATCTGAGGATTTGCAAGTAAAAAAAGGCCAAAAGGGCTTTGTTGTTTGGGGGCGAAAAATGAAAGCTACGGATAAAACTGAAGCCAAGAAAACAGGAAATTCAGAAGACGAAAAGTCTTTCAAATTTTTCCCAATCTCCCATGTATTTAGTAATAACCAAGTAGAACCTATTAAAACCCCAGAATTATGTCAGTAGAAAAAAACACAACAGCCAAAAACGGAAAATCAAATCTTAAAAAAGTAACCGAAGAAGCACAAAAACAAAGTGCTGTTGAAAAGGTAATTGAGAAGTTTGAGAAAATGACCAAATTAACCAAAGACAGAAAATTTTTTCAATACAAATTACAGATGCTGGACAAGCAATTAATTGCTATTGATGAAGCGGACACAAATTTGTTTGAAAGTGAGGACCGAGGTTTGCGCCTAGAGTTTTCCGAAGGGTACAGCGGAAATATGATAAAAATTTCAAATGAGTTTGTAATACGTGCCTTTATCCAGTTTATTACCGAGCAAATGACCCTGAAAATAGATGAAATTGACTCTGAATTAATAAAAGCGTAAATTTGCAATAACAAAAAGTCCTACCGTTGAAGCGGTAGGACTTTAAAAGTATCACAGAGAGCTGTAACTCTCTGCGGCAAATTTTGTTTCCTCCCTATGGTCGGAAAGCAAAATTTGATAGTCTGAGGCTTTTGGCCTCACCCTCTAAGGGCTCTCTACTGAGAGCCCTTCCTCTTTCTAAACATCATCACCCAAATGGAGATAATGCTGCTGATATAGAAAAGTGCCTGGCACATTTCTAACGCTACATTTAAATAATTACTCATACCCTTTATTATCTCTATCATTCTTTTTGTTTTTTTTACGAACGTATTCCAATTAATATTTGCTAAAGAGAATGCCATAATAACACACAATTATTCCTTTGTCTCCTCATTGTAATAAACGTTTACATAAAAAACTTTATTCATGAATTTCTCTTTACCAAGATAAATCGTGAGATAGCACAAGAATTATAACCTTTGAATTTCTCTCTTAACCGATCTACTGCCCTCATACTCTATTAACGTAGACAATTCAAAACTGTACACAACTTTTATGTGATTGCTTGAATCCTAAATAATAGTGTCCTTTTTCTACCCCTATCCTATCGATAAGTTTGGGTTATGAAAAAATTGAATGTGCCTCAATTGATTGCGTCAAGTGATGCTTTTGAAGCAATGAAAGATCATACCGTGGGGTTTGATATTTCATTCTTTAAAGGGGATGGCCATTTTGTTGAATTAAGCGATTGTGTACGGATCCCTACTCCAAGAAATATAAGTGATAAAAAATATGTGAATGTAGTTGTTAGAGATGGCAGGGTACATCCCTATTTGGTTTACATCAGATTTATTGAAAGGTTTAATGGGAAAAAAGTTTACCAAGGATGAGTGAAAACAAAGAAATATTTGCGATTAGTCATGATTTGACTTTAATGTCGAAAGGGTTTGATCAAGACGTTTCGAAAGCTTCTAATAGTTCTCGAGTAAAAATTGATACTCAGAAAATTCTGAAGGACAAAAGCATTATTCCCTGGGGAGAAAATAATCTGTTTCTGGAGGACTTAATGCAGGAGGCGGCAAAAAGCACAATAATACCCAGTACGCAAGAAAAGATTGCCGCAGCTATTTATGGAGGCGGTGTTGTGGCAGGCAAGTTAACTTGGGATGAAAAGGGCAAGGAAACTTTTAAACCAATACTCGATGAGTCCAAAGAGGGAATCATTATTAGAGAATTTTTTAGGAGATCTAACATTGATACTTATGCCTATGAAGCCGCATTGAATTATGTGTGGTCCCGAAATATTCGCCCTCACATATCCTTAAATAACGATGAGCCCGGGAACAGAAGTATTACCAGTATCAGTAATGAGAATAGTTCCAAGGTAAGATGGGGTGCACCAAAAGGTAATAAATGGAACACGGGAGTAAGTGAGGCTTTTTTACATGGTAAATGGGCAGATATATCCGAAGCAAATCCAGCCATTCCGGTACCCGTTATTGAGGAAGGATTTGACACTGCCACCACTATTAAGAATTTCAAGGAAAACACCTTTATTTTAAAACTAAAGATTCCTGGCATTCTAGGCAGCGAATACTACCCTACCCCTAATTGGTATGGGGCCAAGTTGAGTAAATGGCTAGATGTAAGTTTGAAAATACCCAAGTACAAATCCTATTTAATGGATAATCAAATGAGTATAAAATATCTCATTTACATTGATTTGAGTTATTGGTCTGCTAGATATCCCGACTGGGAGAAAAAGACTCTCCAAGAAAAGAAACTACTACGAAGTGAGGTTCTATCGGAGTTCATAAAGGAATTGAAGGGTACTGAAAAAGGAGGAAGTGCCGTAATGGCCGATATGAAAATTGGCCCCAATGGAGCGACTCAAAAACTTTGGGAAATTGAGGAGATTGGTAAAAAGAGTAAGAATGACAACCAATACATTGAAGACTCACAGGAGGCAAGTAGTCATATTATGTGGGCTTTGGGCGCTGATCCATCGGTGCTAGGAACAGGACCTGGCAAAGGCCTTAGTTCAGGAGGTGGAGGCGACAAACGAGTTGGAGCCAATTTGGAAGTAAGCAAGCTTAGATTCGTTCAAAATTTGATTTTAAAACCCTTGGAATATTGGAGAGATACCAATGACAGTATTCCAGAGTGGGTAGTATTTAGATTTAGAAATACGATTCAATTAACCCTTGATCAAGGGAAGTCACAACAAGAAACCGGATAGATATGCTGATTACAAAAACCAAGGAGATTTTACCATACGAAAAGCTAAACAACTCTTTCAATGTAGAAAAGATTGGAGCCTATATAGAAGCTGCAGAATTAAAATACATCAAACCAATGCTTAGTTCAGATCTGCACTACGATTTGACTATTGCCTATCAAAATAGCATCCGGGAAACCAACCCTGTTGGACTTGAAATTGAATATATCAATTTACTGCATTATGTGAGAAGACCCTTAACGCAATTGGCTTTATCACTGGGGAGCTCTAGCCTTGCTGTGAATGTTACCAGTAATGGAATAAATCGTACAGAAGTGGGCTCCCAGAAAACTGCTTATGGCTACCAAGAGCTAAACTGGAAACGGGATAAAATGAATTTGGGAATGGATTTCTTGGATGAGCTTGGGGAGTATTTGGAGTCTCAAGTTCATGAATTATCCTTTTACGAAGACAGCCCCGAAAGGGTACAAAGGTTAGGCATGTTTGTGAGCACCTCACAGATAATGACTGACCATGTGGGGATAAAGGTGGGTAGATATATCCATACACTTCTGTACCCTCAATTTATTAGAGCTGAAAGAAAGGTTAAACGCATTATTGGAGCTGAAGAGTTTGCCAATTTAAAGGCGAGTTTAGTTAATGGAGACTTCACGGAACAGAATGAGACCGTAGAAATGATACGAGAAGCGGTATCCAACTTGGCTTTGGCTCAAGCAATTCCTTTACTGAGATTGAAAGTGGATGGCCAAGGAATAACCATGATCAACAATGAGAAAACCAAAAGTGTGGAGGTACATAAACCCGTAAAGGACAGCCAATCACTGGAACTCCTTGAAAATCTAACGGCCACAGGCGAAGCTGCTTTGTTAGAACTTCAGGAAATGTATGCGGATGAGGAAGGCTCTGTACTGACAGAACCTTCCTCTTTTACCCAACCCCAAGGAGGATTTATCACATAAATAAAACCAATATCTATGAAAAGGAATAAGGTAAATACAGTACCGGTATATTTTGAAACTCCGGTTAATAGAGCGCAGGTACGAAAGTTAAAAAAGGAGAATGCCAAGAACTTCCCTTTGCTGATGCAAATTGAAGACAATTTCTTGCTTAGCTTGTTTAATGAGGAGTGTAAAGAAAGCTATGCTTTTTTATATCAAACCCATTTGGAGGTATATCAAAAGATGTTGGGATGGATGAAGGGAAACAAAATGTTCAAGCTGAGTATTCCCAATGACCACTATTTTGAAGAGAAATTTTATCCCGTAGAAACCTTTGCTTCATGAGTTACCGAAAATTAAAATGGATGGTGATATTGGCCGTACTATTCGTAATTGGTTTGACTTCCTCTTTTGTTGGAGATTTAACTTATAAGTTAATTATGATGGCCGTGGCATTTGTAGGGCTCATTTACTCAGGATGGAAGTTTTTGGAAGTGATGTTGGATGAGATCATTGGAGGTGTTCATGATTGAAATAAAAATCCAGATACAAGGTGAGAATGCGAAAACTCACACTTTACAAGTACCAGAAAAATGGAGCGAAATGGCCCCAAAACAAGTAGAAAGTGTTGCTTCTTATTTGTATGGATTTATTCAAAACAGAAAAGAATCGCAACAAATAATGTTGATTGATTTACTTGGATTGGATGGTAAAGATTTGACAGATGTGATGGATTTACTTACCGATCCGGAACAGGAGGTAAGTGTTCTGGATTTGTACCCATATTTGGATTGGGTAACCAAAGAAATTGCATTTGATCAAGATTTGTATTTGGTGAATTACCCTTACAAAAGGATTGGTGAAGGATATGCCAATATAGAGTTGAAACAGTACTTTTTTATTGAACATCTGTACCTCACGTACCGCAAGGAAAGGACGGAAAGAAATTTGGCTATGTTATTGGCTGCAGTATACCCGAAGATTGAATTTGATAATGAAAAAATTGAAGCTGATGCTTTGCAAATTCAAGGTTGGCCAACCGAAAAACAAAAGGCCTTGCTATTGAATTATTACGGACAAAGAAACCAGTTCGTCATGGATTACGAAATAATTTTTCCTAAACAAAAGGAAAAGGATGATGGAACTAAGGAGAAACAAGAAGAACCAAATCATTTTGATACATATCTGGAAATTCTGTTTGAATTACCAAACGAGAAATTTGGAGATGTAAACCAGTTAGCAAAAACACCAATAACCCTTGTGTTTAACTACTTCGAATCAATTAAGAAAAAAACTGCAAAACCTGTTTAATTATGGATTACAAAGAAATTGAAAATTACTTTTTGAGCTTAGGCAAAGGACTAAAAAAGGTGGCGAAAACTTGTGATACATGGGCCGAATTCATGGAATTGAAGGCTGATTTGCCGGGACTAACCTTTATGCTTGAAGATATGGATTGGAAACCTGCAGGATTAGGAAGTACAAGCAGAAAAGATGTGCCTATATATTTTCAATTGTGGCTCCCCCTTGTAGACCACCTGGATGCGAAGGAAGTAATTGCAGCCAAAGAATTACTCATGGAATGTACTGACCAAATAACAGCCAGACTTATTTATGACCAATCGGATCCTTCAAGTGAGGACCATGGGTTGATAAAAGGATTGGACTTGGACAGTATTGACTTTCAGTTTTGGAGTGATGCGGAGGACCTATATAAACTCGGAGTGAGAGGTCAGGTTGAAGGGAGTTTTTTAATGAATTTCGAAATAAATGAAGATCTATGGACATTATAAAACAACCTAACCAATTAGTACTGGCACATAACCAAGTACCCATGATTATTGATGTGGATGATGTGATTACACCAGGAACAAAAGCAATTGCAAGTTTATTGGTGAATGATACCGGAATAGTGGGACAGGAATTGGTGTTTGAGTTTGGTGAAAGAAAGGTTGTTTTAGTGGTAAAAGACGCCAATTCAGCCGCCTTAGACCCATTGGGAAGTATACCGGTAAAGGGAAGTAATGACACCCTTCATTATAGAAACATCATTTGGCTCATTCTGAAAAACCACCCTGTTTTGAGTAGTTTTTTTGAAATCACTTTCAGTGGACAGATTCTTCTTACCGCAAGAAACACGGGGGAAGAATGGAATATTGTGAGCAGAGCTGCAGGAATTGATCCTGATGGAAATGTGGATGCTAACTACCACTGGAGAGCATTAGGACAAAACACCACCGGCACGGATGACACCATAGTAAATACAACGGTAGAAATGGAATTATTGGTAGAGGGAATTATGGCTTCAGGCAATTTCTCACCTATTGTATCCTTGCCAGGGGTAGCAGATAAACTGAGCCAGATCAAATGGGATTTGAGCGGGAATATTCGAGCCTTATTTAACACCCAATTTTTACCCGAATTACAGGGAAATGATGTGCGAGTGATTTATGATATCACCCGAAGGTTTAGAATATTTTTTAGCGGAATTGGATCCATAACAGGACAACCCAACTATTACACGGCCATAAATACGGGTGTAAAAAAAGAGGATTTTGCCAAGTTTTCTGATTTCGAAAGTGAGGTTTTAAAGGATGGTTTTTTGAGCTGGAGGACTTCTGAAAGAATGGTGACACGAGAACAACCGGAGTGGCTTTACTTCCTTCAAAATGTGGATCGCTATGAGAATTGGAATGGGAGTTTTGATGCACTAGAGCTGAATGTGAAAGTATATTTTGATAATGATACCGATTTGATTTTCAAACCACAAAAGGATGTGATTTGCCAAAAATATGGGGTGTTAGAATTCCCTACTGGGTTTGAAGCTTTAAACCTCGCAGATTTGGAAACCTCAGACACGATCACTCATTATGAATGTTGGGTTGTACATAACAAGGATGAGGAAAATCAGGATCCGATCATTTTTGAAGATGTGACCCAAAAGATGACTTATACCTTGGTGGATGAGGATTATTTGGATACTTATCTGGTATACAGAAATAGCTTTAATGTATTAGAAACAACACGAGTGGTATCGATTAAAACAAAGAAATTAGATACCGTAAAGAAAAAAATACGGAAGGTTTTGCAGGATGGATATGAAACGAGTGATGGGGAGCTGGAGTTTTATTCTTCTATGTATTCTGAAAGTTTTGATTTGACTCTTACAGCAAGCAATGCCAGAGATCATGATGCATTAAAGGAAGTATTGTTGAGTACAGATTCATTTATCAAAATTGGGGATCATTTGGTAAAAGTGCTCGTTAAACAAGGGAGTTTCAATGATGGTGGAGATGATAATTTTGAATACTTGATACCTATTAGCCTCAGCTTTGCCAATTTCAACTCCAAATTTTCGGCACTATGATTACGCTAGAAATTAATGGACAGGAGATCCAATTGCCCACCGATTTTAAACTCACCCGGGTTTTTGAAGGGGCATATTATAGCGGGAAAAACATTGCAGTTCCAAGAACTTATGGGATAAGTTTTGAACCTACCCCATCCAACATTCTAGCCATGGAGTTTGCGAATGATTTGCGGGTGAAGGAACGGAAAAAGCATTACTCATCCATAGTGAAAAGGAGTGGTTCTGTGATAATGAGAGGCAATTATGTGAGTGATACCATTGATGATTTGTTTTCGGGAACCATTGTTGGTACACGGTTTTTGGAATTGATTGAAAAAAAGAATTTACAGGATTTCTTTTTTGCTCCTGAATTGGTAATGGGAACCACCAGCCAAGAGGTTGCCAACTATGCATTGGAATATCATCCGGATGCAAACATTGGGTTTCCGGAGGTAGAAATGGAAGATTATTATGGCAGTGGTAACCCTGATTTTTACGGGGTAGTTAATTTCAGAGTAGATAGTGAGAGTGGCTTGGTGAATGAAATGAATTATGTGACCGAGGACATGGACAATCGATATAGTTTACTTCCTGCATTTAATTTGCTTTGGGTACTGAAATGTGTGATCACTGAATTAGGGTACACGCCAAAAGGGGATTTTTTTACCAAGCCCAATTTGGATAAACTACTATTGTTTGGGAGTAAGAGCCTGGACAAATTGGGTGGAGAAGGGTTTAAATGTACAGGGAGTTTAACAGGATCCAATACCGGAGACACAGGGTTGATTTATGATAACCGGACTGGGAATGAATGGAACACCAATAGCTACCCAGAAGACCGATATATTACCCCTCACGAGGGAAAATACAGAGCGACTATTCAGTTTGATGGGCAAATGGGCGACCCATTGGCTCATACTGTTCAGTTTTGCAAAGTGCATATACACACGGATTCTGGTATTTTAACAGCTCCATTTAAATTAAATGGAAGTACTCAAAAGTTTATTGAACGAACTTGGGAGTTTAACTGGGACACCATTGGCCATCAAATTTGGTTTAGCATTGAATGGGAAGGGGAAACCACTACCGGAGCAGCTGCAGGTGGTTTTTACACCAATTTAAAGGTAGATATTAAGAATATACAAAGTGAAACATTGAATGTATACCAGAAATCATTAATCTACGCAGACCACATGCCCAACATGTTGGCTTCAAACCTAATAAAGGAATGTAGCCATACCTTTAATTTATCGGTTCGATTTAAAGATGATAAAAAAGAGGTCCACATTAATTTACTGGATGAAAAGCTAAGAAACAATGAGTTTTGGGACATTACCGACAAGGTAATTGCAGAGGATGAAAGATTATATAAATCTTTAACCATACCTGAAGAAGAAGGGGTGGAATTGAAATGGAAAAGCAAGGTAAATGATGAAACCTTTGTAATTGGAGAGGGTGAGAAAAAGGTGAAAATGAATCTTTGCCCGTGTAAACTGATTGATATTGGAAGAGAAATTTGGAAAGACAAATGGAAGGCCAATAGTGAATTGATAGACAGTAAAGGGAATGATGATATTTTACGATTTGCCTACCACTCCACTCATGATGTGCCCATGGATTTGAGTTTAGTACCAAATTCAAACTCCCTATTAGATGAACATTTATTGGAAACACATACCCGATTAGCCAAAGCCACTCCGGTAACCATGAATGTAGATTTTAACACCAATGATTTGGAGGCTTTGGATGTAGATGAAAAATTAATGGTGGATCATAATTTGTTCCTATTAAAAAAACTGACTGTAAACGAAGACAGTGATGGACCAGGTATTAGCAAACTAGAATTGTGGAAATTTTAGGAATTAAATCTATATCTTTGGGGGAAGTTAAACGCTAAACCCTTGCAGTTTCAGCAAGTAAAAAACGGAAATAAATAATGAGTAAAACACCCAAATTCATGGTAGCTACCAACCCAATGGTAGACCCGAAAAAACAATACATTTTACATACTGGTAGCCCCGAGGTTTTGATTAGAGCTGTATTGCTTGATGATATTGATCCGGTTATGAAAGATGATATCAGATTGATGATTCCGGATGGTAAACTGAACCGTGTGAAAGAGACCCGATATGTACTGTATTTTGAAAAGTTCTTTGAGCAAAGTGACAAGGAAAACACCAAAAAACTAAGTGGTCTTATGCGGAGAGCGGAGGATTGGTGGTTTGCATATTTGAGGGAGAAAAATAATAAAATATGATTGAAGAATTCATTTGTTGGCTTGGTGCTGTGAAAATTGAAACTTGGATAGCTATTATAGCCGTAATTGTTTCAATGTTCACTGTGATTATCAGTAATAGAAATGCACGGAAACTTGTGTTAAACGTAAAACTAGAAGAAATGGCCAAGCTGTCTATTGAGTCAGCAGGCTACTATACAGATTTCCACTGGTTCTATACAGACAGTATTAGACACAGAAGAGACATGTCCCAAATAGATCACTATAATAATATGTTAGAAAAAACACATACTCACAGTGAATGGGACCAGATACAATCAGACATTATCCGTTTGGGTATTTTGAACGATGGCTATTTAAGGTCAGGTAAGCTACACTACTTAATTAGTGTAAAAGTTAAATTATATCTAGATGTGTTTCAATACATACAACAAGCACGACAAAGAAACATGCTCCCCTTGCCAAGTATACCAACCCCTCAAGAGAATAGCCAACAACCCATTTCCGAAAAAATAACTGATTTAATAAATATTCACCCTTGGTACAAACGGAGGTGGGATAAGATAATGGTGCTTTTTGGAAAACTCATGAAAAAGATAAAGAACTGAAATAGCCCCAATAAATACGTGAATTATGACTGAGGAAATAACCCATTGGATAACTAATCTTAAACCAGAAACCTATATTGCTTTTTTTGCTGTTGGAGTTTCCTTTTATGCTATAAAAAAGCAGAGTAACGACAAACAAGATGCAATAAAAAGAGAAAAACTGGAGGTTTTACTTGCTAAATTACATTCTGCGATGACTCCATTTCAAGCCAACCTAAATATCATTATGGTAAAAAAAACGGCAAGAGAAGAGTTAAACCCGATAGGCCCCGATTACCCCAGTGAAAAGTTTTGGATCGAACAAAACGATAACATTCTAGAGATGATGAGAATAAACGATGTTTATTCGCCATTTGATATTTGGATTCAAATTGATCAAATAGCAAGGGAGTTAATGTATCTCCACTACTATTCTAAAACTAAGGATGAGTCATATATTTCCGAAATGAAAGATGAACGTTTTTCAAGTAGAGCTGAATTCGTTAGGAAATTGAGACCTGCTATTATAGAATTAAGGGATCACATACGAACTTCAGTTAATAATGTTTGGTGGGCTTCTTTAATAAAAAGGGTAGCTCTAATTACTTCTAAACGTTATTGGCGAAACCGAAAAATAATGTTTAAAAACGTGCTTGATCAAACAGAATTCCCTGACTTGGATAGATAACCCACAAAACAGAGGAGCTGAAATTCAGCCCCTCTTTTCATTTAAATTTCGCCCTTCTTTATTAAATCAGGAGCCTTTTGGAAGGCATAAATCACTTTTTTCGCAGCTATTTTTGGTAGTTTAGAATCTATTGAGAGCTTTGCCTCCTTCAATATTCTAGGAATATAAGTGTTCACCTGCTCTTTAGTAAAACTATCCTTAAAGCTTATTCGCCAAGTTGTTTCTGGAGCGGAAAGCTTGTGCCAGTTTAAATCCTCAAGATATTCATAAAATAATTCTCGGTATTTGTCATCTACTTCAATCAGATCTAGAGTTAATAATGCTTGAATACTCATAATATATTATTGGTTTTAAATTTCATTATTGATCCAAACGAGGAGGAGCCCAAGAGCAAGCATAATTACTCCCATTGCAATGGTTTGGAACAGCCTCCTTATTTGCGTTTTGTATTTTCTTTTTGGCCTTACCAATCTGAATCCTCTTTTTTGACTGCAGAAATATTGAGTTTGATCTTAAGATTGATCATTGACTTTAAGGAATTCATTACAGCGTAGTATTGATCCTCTTTGAGACTACAGGCTTTTTTACCAGGATATATTTCGGAGGGTTTTGGGTATGGGTATTTGCTTGCTTTTGAGCAATAAATGGTACCGGTAACCACCCTCAACTTGTTATCCTTAACCATGTACTTGGTTTCGTATTTGAAATAGGCGTAATAATTCCCGTTTGTAATTTTCTGGATACATATTACTTTGATCACACCAGACTCACTATCTTCAAGTAGGAGTTTATATGGACTACTTACACTGGCAAGAGACTCTTTAACCTTGGCGAAAATTTCTGATTTTGATTGATCCAAAGAATCTGTGATAATATCCCATTTAAAGTTTTCTTGACTTTGAACAAAAAACGGAAGGAGGAAAAGCATTAAAATTACTTTGTTCATGGGAGTATTTTGCGATTGCCTCAAATTTAATACAGAGACATATTGATGAAACAGGTAATTTCACCTGTTTTGAGTTTTAATTTGGAAATTACATTTTTTTAGCTTTAAATTTGTTTCCGGAACATTACACATCTTAGAATAGGGCCTTTCTCAAATTGATTTACGATTTGCCCCTCGAATTAAAGTATCATTATAGGCTCTAAGCTTGTGTTGTGTTCCAACTTTTCTTTGAGGGGCATTTATTATTAAAAACAGTATTGTCATGGAACACAACACAAGCAAAAAGACTACAGCCAAGGGCAGTAGCAATGAGTTAACCACTATTAATGTTAATGATGTAATAGCCAAGCTATTTAGCGTTAACAATGCCAAAGGCTACAAGGCATCTCTATGGACAATGTTTAGCGATACTATTCTGCATGAAGAGTACAATGAACAAATAAAGAGTGATTTAATCCTCACCTTTCAAGAAGTGAGTAGTTTACTAGATCAATTAGAACAGTTTTACTCTAAAAACCAAGCCTAATGGATAATCAGAAAAATGATACTAGCCAAGCAACAGAGAATTTTCCAATACTAGAAAAGGCTTTCAATGAATTTGGCAATAATTATCGCCCGACTAACTCCACTCAAAAAGAGTTGAAAAGCACACACGAAATTCAAACCTTGTTTAATGAATTAACAGGTATGAAAACTAGCCTATTTGAAATTTCTGAAGGACTGGAGAAAATGGGTTACCAATTTAAATTGATTGAGAATGAGTTTTTGTGGATGGTAGAGAAAACTGATGGAACTATTTAATACCATGGCTCATAAAATTGCAAATCAATGTGACTTGCAAGCTTCAGAAGTTATTGAGTTACTGAAAGAAAATGGTATCTCAATTGCTGATATTGATACTATTGCTCAAGAAATAATAACACTGAGCAACAAGCAATTTTCGGTTAATCTAATAAGCAAAGAAATCAAAAAAATAAACCTCCAAACTCAAATGCACCGGTTTGGAGGTTATGCTTAAATTTGGGTAGCAATACTAAAATAGAGACATCTGAATTCTTCTGAAACAGAAGAAATTTGAGTTTATTAATAAAAAGCCTGGTCATAACTGATCAGGCTTTTTATGTCCTTTTTTGACCCTATTGCTATGGCTAGACTTGTATTATGAGTGTATTGCCAGAGATTCAAGCACAGCAACTTATTGCTATTAAAGCCAGAAGTACAAAAAGTAGGTCTGTCAGTTTAATGAAGAAGGCCATTAAAAACGAAAACCTTGTTGAAACCCATAAACTCCAGAAATCGGTAAAGGGAAAGGTGCATTTAGATTATGGTGATGTAGACCGAATTTCCTTTACGCTATTGAGATATGGTTTTATAAAATCGGCAGGAATAAACACACCCTATCAAATACACTCTGGGCAAACCATGCCTGCACAACCCGCTACAAACTGGATAGGAAAAGCCCTGGACAAACCTACCAAAGATCTTGCGGATTTTGTTGCAGGAGCGAAAGCAAATGCAGTTGTGAAAACCATCAAATTTAACGGGAAAGAACTATAGTTATGGGAAGTGCTACGGAGAATAGAAAGATTCACATTTACATTAATGGAAAGCAGATTGAAAACAATATGAAATCCATTAGGGTGGCCTATCGGAAAGCCAATAATGCGCTTAATAAAATGACCATTGGCACCCAAGAATACATTAATAAAACCCTGGAAATAAAACAACTTAAAGGGGTGATGGATCAGCACCGGAATGGAGTGTTTGGTGCGCAAAAAGCATGGGCAAGCTTGAAAGGGGTTATGTTTTCGGTACTAGGAGCCAATTTGATACAAAGTGGGTTTCAAAAAATGCTTCAGTTCATTCCTGATTTGATAAACAGAGCTGCAGGACTGAGTGATGTTATGGCAGATGTGATGAAAACATCTGGCCTTACCAAACTGGAAGTTAATAAACTGAATAAAGAGTTTAGGAGTTTTGATACCCGAACTCCAAGAAAGGAACTATTGGCTCTAGCAGTTGAAGGAGGAAGATTAGGGAAAGACACGGTTAAGGATTTGGCAGATTTTGTAAAAGTTGCAGATCAAATTAAAGTGGCCCTTGGAGATGACCTTGGAGGAAATGGAGCGGAAGCCATTAGAATGGTAGGAAAACTAACTACTCAATATAAAATAGGAAATCAATATCAAACAGAATTTGGCGAAAGCATGCTGAAGCTGGGTAGTGGGATTAATGCCGTTAGTGCAAGTGGTTCAAATCAAGCCGCCTTTCAAATTGATTATATGAAAAGGTTATCTGGAATTGCCCATCAAGCAGACTTAACGGCTGCCAGTATAATTGGTTATGGAGCCGCATCTGATGAAGCAGGATTAAATTTAGAGGTATCGGCAACCACTACCAGTAAAGTGATGGTGGATATGTTTAAAGATTCGGCAGAATACGCTGAAATTGCAGGAATAAAGCATTCGGAATTTGCCCAGCTATTAAAAACCGATAGTAATGAAGCCTTTTTATTGTTTTTGAAAGGGTTGAATGGAAATAATGAAGGTTTGGGTATCATGGCCGATAAAATGGAAGGTTTAGGCTTAGAAGGATCTAGAGCTATTACGGTTTTGTCATCCATGGCAGCAAACACAGATAATATTAGAATAAAACAGGAACTGGCAAACAAAGCCATGGAAGAAGGAACTTCTCTAACTGCAGAGTTTAATGTGAAGAACGACAACCTTGCTGGTCAATGGGAGAAAATTGGGAAGTATATGAGTAAAATATGGACCAACAGTGCTATGATGACTGGGATGGAAAACATGGTGGGCTGGATGTATTCTTTAATTGAGGTTCCCCTGGTTGAGAAAATGGAAAAAGAAAGAATTTCTATGCGAGCATTGGAACTTCAAATTTATGATACCAATATACCTCACAGCAAACGGGTGGAGCTTATCAATGAATTGAAAAAACAACACCCCAAATATTTGGGAATGATAGATGCTGAAACCATAAGTAATAATGGATTGCAAATGGCCATGAAACAGGTTAATGACAAAATGATTAACCGCATTATTTTACAAGGAAAAAGCGAGAAAATAGAAGGTAAAGCTAAAGAAGTGGCAGAAGCCATAGAGAAACAATTAGATTTGGAAACTTTAGCAAGAGAGAAATTAGTGAAGACTTCTGAAAAATGGAATATTCCTTTAAAAACCAATCTTACCCTATCCGAACAATTAGCCCATATGTCGAAGGTGTTTCTAAACACTTGGGAGAAAACGGGTTCGACCAAAGTAAACCTCTTGAATTTGGGATTAGGATTTCAGGGAACTTCTAGCGGAATACAAATGGCCTCCAAGTCGGCTGAAAAATTAAGGGGCGAATTGGATCTATTAACCAAGGACCGGAGTGCTTTTGAGAATTTAAACAATTCGAAGAAACCCATATTTGACTATCATCATAATGCCGAATGGAAAGCTAGACAGAAAAAAGAGGAAGAAGTTGTGGTTGTTGGGGATGAACTTTCGGATAAGGAAAAAAGCAACCTTAAAAAGAAGTACGAGGATTTTGCTGAAAAGCAAAAGGCCATGCGTAAACGAATGGGTTTTGGCGAATTTGATGATTCCGAAAAAAATGAAACCGAAATATCCGGTATTATAGCTGATGACACGCCAGATCCATACACGAAAATGTGGGGTGATGACCCATTATTTGAGCAAGAAATGGACAAAGTTTATGAGCATGAGATGGCAAAAGCTCAGCTTATTAAAGAAATTGAAGAAGCTTCACGGAATGAGTTATACACTTCAAAGGAAGCGGAGAGTTTAATAAATCACTTAGCCTTACTTGAAAGAGCCGAGCAGGAAGGATTAGATGTTACAGAACTCAAAAAACAAATTAGAGAAGATGAAGCTGCCCTGGAACATGCTGAGTTAATGAAAAGGGTTGCCAATTTTGAAACCTACTACAACGAAATAAAAGGAGTAGCTAATGCATATTTTGGTTGGCAAGCTGCCAAACAAGAAGCCATACTTACAGATAGCCAAAGAAGAGCTGAAGCGGAAATACTGACCGCTCAAAACAAGGTGAAAGGGGATGTTTTCACCCAAGAACAGGCCGATATACAAATTGCTCAAATAAAAGAGCGTGCAAGAAAAAGAGAAGCTAAAATAAAGCTGGAGCAATGGCGTACGCAAAGAGCTGCAGATTTAATTGAAGTGGGAATTCAAACTGCATTAGCGGTTATTAAAGCGGCTCCCAACCCGCTTTTAATGGCTTCTGCAGGAGCTACAGGATTGTTAAGTGGATTAACCATATCTGCCGCCAAAGAACCCGCATTTGCGTTTGGAACCAATAACGCCCCTGGAGGGAGCTCATGGGTAGGAGAATTTGGTCCAGAAAGAGTGAACCTTCCAAAAGGGGCGGAGGTGATATCGGCTACAGAAAGTGTGGATTTATTAAGTGATGAGCGAAATGCCCAAATGAATATTGGACCAGGAGGAGTTTTGGGAGGAAATTCGGAAGTACTGGCAGAGCTTAGAGCAATGAAAAACCTGTTAGCCAATTTTCCGCATCTTGTTACCGGAGACTGGCGATTGGATGATTTGGATGCGGCTCGAAAAAGGAAAGAGCAGAGCGAGAAAGCTGGAGCTATGTAGATTGGTTATGGGAAAGTATGGTGCAAACACACTTTCCCCAATTAAAAAATTAGCAGTTGACTTTAAGTGCTGAAATAAGCTTTAAAAGTCTTAGTAAATGTGCCTGCTGTGTGGGAGCTAAAACGGGAGGGTCTACTTCTTCATCCATGGCATGGATGGAGATTTGAAATAAAACATCTTCTGTGTGCTGAAGATCATTAATGGCAAGAAACTCATTCATGAGTTGTGCAGGGATTCCCGTTAAGGTGTTTTTACTATTCATATAGGTAATTAAAAGTTACTACTCCATGGCTCCAAAATTCTCCATTTCCTCGGTAATATAGGTTTCATGCAAATGCACGTAACCCATGGTTTCCTTGATACTGGAATGTCCCATTAACTTTTGAAGTGTAACAACATTCCCTCCAGATTGGATGAATAATGAGCCAAAGGTGTGTCGGCCTACATGTGTGGTCATTTGTGTTTCTATTTTTAGACTCAGACCTATTTCTTTTAAAACTCTATTGGTAGGTTGGTTTTGGATAATTTTCCTACAAAGCATTCCCTTTGACTCAATAATCTTGAATACCAAAGGTATAAGCGGAATATCAACTGTTTTATTATACCGAATTGTTTTAACAGGCTTTAACGACAACACTTTATTTTGGGTGATATCGGAGTGCGAAACCCTTGACAGATCGGAAAACCTTAAGCCTGTATAGCAACTCAACAAATAACCTTGCAATACATGGCGGTGTGTTGTTGAAATTGTTTCACTGAAAAAATACTTGACTAACTTATTTCTTTCCTTCAGAGTATTGGCAATGATTCGGGTATTGTAACCAGGTATTTTATAGCGTCCCTTCCCAATTGGGGTTTGCTGAAGTAGTCCATCTTCGACTGCTTGAATAAAATATACCTGCAGGTTTTTCATTCGAGTACTGATGGCTCCCCTCCCATTACCTTTAGAAATAAGGTGCCGCTCAAAACCATAGACTAAATCAATATTGATATCACCAAAGGTTAGGTGACTCTTAAATGCTCGTAAATGCTTTAGGGTGACTTCATGCTGCTTCACTGTGGAGGCCACAATCCTATTTTGTTTATGCCTTTTGGCTAATTGGCTTTTGAAATAGGCGTGAAAGCTCACGGATGAATCCGGATCCAGAAAATCATTTTTTATCGCCTCAGAGGTTATTGGGCGTTTGGCCAGATGATATCGAAGTACAATATCATTAAATAGATTTTTCATGGAACTCAAATAAAAATTTGAATTCTGGAAATTGGGATAGCTGCTTTTGAACTTTTGCTGGACTAAATTAAAATCTGTTTTGCTTGATTTGAGGTTTAAATTTAACCGAGTGATCTTCCCCCTCAATATAAACTGCAGATACACAGTATATGAACCCTCTTTTGACTTGTTGTGAAGAATGATTTTAGACTTGATTTCAACAGGCATATGACTTAGTAAGTTTTTAGTAAGTTTTCCCGAAGAATATGTCAAATGAAGGGGTTTTGAAGTTTTAGTAAGTAAAAGAAATCGATCAAACCCTGTGTTTGCAAGGGTTTGATCGATGTTGTCTTTTAGAATGTTGTCCCACTAGGGCTCGAACCTAGACTCTTCTGTACCAAAAACAGACGTGTTGCCAGTTACACCATGGGACATTGTATACGTTTCCTGTAACCGGGTGCAAAAGTAATATAATTTTGAGGTTCCAAAAGTATTTTTGAAAAAAAATGCAGATTAATTTTATCGATGGAATAATCCTACATTTGCAGGTATGGAATTATCGCTAATTCATAAGGCGCCAAGTTTGTTGAAGCCTATTAGTAATCAGCTCATTTGGGAAATTCAACCCGAAAAAAATGAAATTTTTCTCACTTTTGATGATGGTCCACATCCTACTATTACACCATGGGTATTAAATGAACTCAAGAAGTTCCAGATGAAGGCCACCTTTTTTTTGGTAGGTGAAAATGCCAAAAAATACCCCGAAGTGGTCCAACAGATTATATCCGAGGGTCACCATGTAGGAAATCACACCTATAATCATTTGAATGGCTGGACCCATTCGGCATTTAAGTACTATCGAAATACCTTACGGTGTGAGGAACATTTCAGCAGCTCCCTTTTTAGACCTCCTTATGGACGAATAACCCGAGCGCAACACAGAAGGTTATCCAAAAGGTTTAAGATTATTATGTGGAGCGTATTGAGTGGAGATTACAATAGAAATACAGATGCCAAAAAAATCACCAAAGCCGTTTTACGAAATACGGTCCCGGGGTCAGTAATTGTGTATCACGATAGTGAAAAGGCGGAAAAAAACCTGCGTCAATCATTACCTG
>CAJXZP010000049.1 GCA_913062955.1 uncultured Flavobacteriales bacterium
TGGATCGGGATATGCGAGGTACTGATCAGGCGGGTTCATTAGCTCCAGATGGGGTGTATAGAATGATGCGTGATATTCGTAACTTGGAGCAAGCATTTGGTAAAGAGGATATGTTTGTTGATGACTCGGTGAAAAGTGCACGGGTGAAGTTAGAACGATCTATTGCCACAAAATTGGACTTACCCAAAGGTCATGTGATCGCGGAAACAGATTTACATATGTTAAGTCCTGGTGATGGATTTAAATGGGCCGATAAAACGGAATTAATTGGGAAGACCTTGCAGCAGGATATCCCAGCAGATGAAGTGATCTATTCAAATATGATTTCATGAAAATAAAACTGGTATTATCTGATATCGATGGGGTATGGACTGATGGTGGAATGTATTATTCTTCAGATGGGTCAGAATTGAAAAAATTTAATACCTCAGACAGTGCAGGGGTTTTGTTTTGTAAATTATTAGGAATTAAAGTAGGAATAATTACGGGTGAAAATGTCCCCATGGTTCAAAAACGAGCCGATAAACTAAAGCTAGATTATGCCGTTTTAGGAGCTAAGAATAAAGTTTCATTAGTGGCTAATATTTGTGAAGAATTGGGAATATCTTTTGAGGAAGTGGCCTTTATTGGTGACGATATTAATGATATGGCCTTATTAAGAAAAGTGGGGTATTCGGCTACCCCCTCAAATGCACCTGATTATGTACAAAGCTGTGCGGATTATGTTATTCCTGTAAAAGGTGGGGATGGCGCTTTTAGAGCATTTGTGGAGAAATTACTTAAAGAAAATGGATTACTTAACATTGCATTGGATAGGTATTCTGATTCTCTTAATTCATTCAATCAGTAGTGGGTTTAGATTTAAAAATAAAGAAGGCTGACCTTGATTACTCCGTGGAGGAATTGAAAATAAAAGGCAAATCATTTTGGCCATTTTTTAAAGTCTTTTTTTTTGATGCGCAATATGTAAATGGGGGAACCCAAACTTCGTTTTCGGTTATTCAAAAATTGAAGTTTTTATCCTCGGCTTTTTTCGGATGGTTCAATTGGTTGGGTAAAGTAGAATATTTGGTTTTTTCAAATTCTGACCAACGTAAACTATTTGAGGGGCAAAATATTGATAAATCGGCCGATTATGTGAGTCTGAATTTGCCAAATGTCTTACATATTGAATTACCTGTGTTTACCCATTCATCTCTAAAAAAGATGAAATTTAGGAGAGTGGTTTCTCACCTGCCTCTTCGAATTTTAGAATCGTGTTATGCCAAATTATTTTTAAGGTCAACCCCTATTCTGGGTCAAGGGGTGGTAGATTCCTTAAATGCTGATTTTCATACTAATTTGGACGCCTTGGTTATTGCTAGAAGGTTTTACGCACAGTATTGGGTAATGAAAAAACTCGTAGCTTGGAAAAAGCCAAAAGCCGTTTTTATGGTGGTTCCATACATGAAGTCGGGATATGTTCTGGCCGCTAAAGAACTTAATGTTACGGTAATTGAAATGCAGCACGGCACAATTAATAAGTCGCATTTTGGGTACGCAAACTATAAAAAGATGGATGCTCAGTTGTATCCAGATTATCTATTATCCTATGGAAACGGTACTCAAGAGGTTTTTTGTGAGGGTAACATTACCTTTAATCAGAATCAAGTAATTCCAATTGGGCATTTTTATTTGCATTTGATTCAACAACAAAAAATGAACTTCCCCAGGGAGTTTCAAAATGTGGTGAATGCAGAAGTGTCAATTTCGGTTTCATTACAAGATGATTCTGTAGGTAAACAGATTGTTCCTTTTTTGAATGAAGTGGCTAAAAAACGACCGGAGTGGTTAATGGTATTTGTGCCAAGGAAAACCGGGCAATCGGAATATGAGAAAATGAACTTAGCCAAGAATATTCTGTTCCTTCCTTCTCTAAATGTTTACGAAACCATTAAGCTGTGTCACATTCATACCACAGTATTTTCAACTTGTGCTTTGGAGGCTCCAAGCATAGGGCGTCCAAACGTTTTGGTGAATATTGATAATAAATCAAAGGAATATTTTTCAAATTTACTTTCTGATATGGCTGTTACGCGTATGGTGAATACGGTCGATGAATTTATAGCTGAGATTGAGAAAAATGATTTCCCTTCAGAAAAATATATCAGAGAATCCAATGAGTCGATTATCAAAACGGGTTTTGTGCAAAATTTGAATGATGCATTTGTTAAAATGAAAATACAGACAAAATAAAATTGCTAGGTTTACTTACATATCTACCAACCACAGCTTACATTCCCCAATATGTTTTTTTGCTAGCCTTTGGTTATTCCTTAGTTAGAGAAAAAAAAATGCTGATGGATGCCTTCGATAAATTCCGAAATGACCCAAAACATTTGGTTAATTGGAACTTTTTGATTGTAATATTGATTCTCTTTTTTAGTTTGATTAACCGTTTAATTCATTGGGATTCCTTGAATGAAGTAGGGCAAATTTTTCCTTACTTTTTATTGTTAATCCCTACTTATGTCATTGCCATTTGTTTTAGACGGAGTGATGCAAAAGTGTTGGTGTCTTTGGTGGCCATAGAAGGGGTAATGGTGATTGTTCAATGGCTGTTTGGTGTTTCTACATTTGATAGCTCTATGGAGGGCTATGCCACTTTTGAGGAAGGCGCTTTAGCCTATTTTCAACGGCCATTTGGTTGGAGTACGGGTTCCAGTATTATGGCAACAAAATTGTTTCTAGCGTATTTAACATTAGATTTTTTCCAGTTTAAAGGAAAGTTATTCTTGGTGTTCCGATTGGTGTTTATAACCGCTATTGTTTTTACGTTTAACAGAACAGTTATTTTGTCGTTAGGTGTGTTTTTGCTGTTGTCTCAAATAGTCGCATTTATTAAAATGCGATATACATTGGAAAATGCTTGGATCGGTTTGTTTACTGCGATATTAGGGGGGGGAGCTGTGTTTGCCATTGTGGTGATGAAAGGGCAACAAATCATTGCTCAGTTAACCAGAAATACGGGCTCAGTAGAGCTTACAGGTCGAGAGTATTTATGGATGGACTTTTATGCGTTTATTTCCCAACACCTAGTTTTTGGAAATAGCTCGATAAAATTATGGTTAGATGGTTATCATGCGCATAATTCTTATTTAGAGTTAATTGCAACGAATGGGGTTTTTATTTCAATCGTGTATATGGTATTCATATTTCGAAATATGAAAGCAACTAATTGGATTTATATTATTCCGATTTTAATATTCGGTTTAACACAATACGCCTTTTTTTGGGGGATTAGTTTATTTGATATTATGTTGGTTGTTTTCTTGGTTAAAGAGGTTTCTGGGCAAGCAATTGTTACTTTTTCGCCAAGCTTGCCAACTCCCGAACAAACACAACAAGAAGACTTAAGAAAAAGAATGCCATCGTAATTGCGGTGATAATAATGAGGGTTTTATTTGCAGGTTTTCTAGCATGGTAGAATTCAGAAACTACGGTAAACGCTTGAAGCGTTTTTTCTGAAATTTTTAAATCCTCAATTTCTAGGGCAGCCTCATTATAATCTACTGGACTTGGTTTATTTGAAATAGTTATCTTCTCGTTTTTATAGGCTTGTTCTTTATTCAGACTTAAAGAATCCAATGTTGTCAAGTAATTACTTCCTCGGTTAATTAATGCCTTCGTTTTATTTATTTCTAATACAACTAGGTTGGCGATATAGGGGTTGTTTTTTAAATAAAAGGATAAGCCAGCACTAAGTTTTGGATATATTTCCTGGTCATACACTTCCACTTTGACGAGTACCAATTCACCTAATTTCGTATCGGTTAGTTTAGGGGCATTTGATGTTTTTAGATGTCTCGACTCTTGAAATTCAAGAGATCTGATCAGCATCGCTTCGCTTTGTGTAATCCCCAGTTTAGTAGCTATTTCCGTATAGTTTTTTTCTTTTACCAGGCTAGAAAGAGGGGAGAGAAGCTCCATAAGAGTCGTTTTTTCAAGGATATTTGAAAATCCAATAAGCTCGGAATAGAAGTAGCTTTTTTTCTGAAAAGAATAAGAAAAGCCAATTGCAACGCCTAATAGAGTCGTTAATCCAATGATCAGGAGGTTTCGTATAAGAAACCTATATACGAGTACTAAAAAGTCAGTTAGGCCAATATTATCTGATGGATTCATAGTATTCAAATTTTAGCGCAAAATAAGTGAATTATATTCTTACTTGATAACTTTATTGTGTCCGAGTAAGAATTATCGAATGGTTTTGTAATCTTTGCCGTAATAGGAATAAAAATGGACAAAAAAGTATCGGTAATAATTCCTACTCGGAATGAAGAACAGTTTATTGTGGATACACTGGAATCCGTTTTTAATCAAGATTATCCTGCAGCCTTATTAGAAGTTATTATTGCAGACGGTGAAAGTGATGATAATACGGTGAACCTAATTTCCAAGATAATTGAAAAACACCCCAATGTTATTCTAATTAATAATCCAGAACGGGTGGTTCCATTTGCTCTTAATTACGCCATTAAACGTGCCACTGGAGAGTATATTATTCGCATGGATTCGCATTCAATTTATCCCAATAACTATATTTCCACGTTGATTAAGGAGTCCCGAAAATTGAAAGCCGATAATGTGGGGGCTAGAGTAATTACTCGTCCTGCAAATGAGGGGGTGATTGCTATAGGAATTGCAGCAGCTATTTCACATCCGTTAGGCGTTGGTAATTCTAGTTTTAGATTGGAGGGTAAAGAAACGCTACAAGCGGATACTGTTCCGTTTGGATGTTTTCCGAAGGAGTTATTTGAAAGAATAGGAGGGTTCGATACGGATTTGATCCGGAATCAAGATGATGAATTTAATGGGAGAATAATAAAAAATGGCGGGAAAATTTTTCTTGTTCCAGATTTGACCATAGAATATTATGCGAGAGGAACTTTAAATAGAATGATGAAAATGTTTTATCATTATGGACTTTTCAAACCCTTAGTGAATAAGAAATTGGGCGCAGCAGCTACCCTAAGGCAATTTGTTCCACCGGTCTTTGTTCTGTTTTTGCTTTCGGCTATCATGTTGCCGTTTTTTGGGCGATATTTCCAAGTTATATGGACAGTTGGTATGTTTTTTTACACTTGTATAAGTGTTTTTGTGAGTGTCAAAATAGCTTTAAGTAAATCAAAAATGACTTTAGTAATTGTACTTCCTTTCATATTTCCGCTGATTCACTTAAGTTACGGTTATGGGTTTTTAAAGGGGCTTATGTGGGTTCATGTTTTGGGTCAGAACCCGGGGGGAAGGAATTTTGGAACTTCCAGATAAATAGGGATGGTCAGGATGGATAATTTGTTTACCGATTTAACATTAAAGAAGCTGAATTTATACGCAATTCACGCTCTCGTTTTCTTGTTGTCGTTTCAAGAAAGGTTTGTTTCAGTGGCATTAGTCTTTTTTTTAGTGCTGAATTTGTTTTCTGTTAGATGGCAAATTAGAAAGCACTACTTTATTAAAAGAAGGAAATATATCCTATCCTTTATTTCTCTGTATTTGATGAGTTTAGTGGGGATGCTTTACACCCTTAATATTTCTGAGGGGCTATTTGATTTGGAAGTTAAACTGTCCATTTTATTGGTGCCAATTTTTGTGTTGTCATCCAATATCATTAACAAATTCAACGTATACGCAATCATTAAGAGTTTTATTTGGGGGGTGTCGTTGTCCTTGGCTTTACAGTATGTTATAGCCACATTAAAGTTCTATGAGTTTGGGAATACGGAGGTCTTCTTCTATGCACTGTTCTCTTATTTTCATCATCCTTCCTATTTCTCGATGTATACAAATTTTGCAATTGCAAGTTTGTTGGTTTTAATTTTTCATTATAGAAATAGACCGCAATTACGTCATTTTGTTTTACTCGGCTTTTTGGTAGTTAGTGTATATCAACTTTCATCTAGAGCTGGTTTATTAACATTATTGGCACTTTTAGGATATGCTTTTGTTTATATCATTTTCCCTAGGTTGAAATGGAAAAAGCTTCTATATGCACTCTTAGGAACCCTCCTTTTATCCGTAGCGGTCATTTATCCCGTAGCCAAGTATACGGATACGATTCGGATGGTGGATGTGACCACTAATAAATCAAGCTCAGGAGTTCGTTTGGCCATGTGGAAATCATTTGTGCCATTGATCAAGGATAATCCCGTTTTAGGGGTGGGTACAGGTGATGTCAATAGAGAATTACAAAAACGATTCGCTGCGGATAGAATTGTAAGAGCGGTTAGGGATAACCTGAATGCACATAATCAGTTCATCCAAACTCAGGGAGCCTTGGGGTTATTAGGAACAGCGTGCTTGCTTTGGGGGTTGCTTTTCCCCACCTGGGTTTCGATAAGGAAAGGAAGGATATTAATGCCGCTTTTTGTTGGGATTTTGATCATAAATTTTCTAACAGAAAGTATGTTGAATACCCAAGCGGGTGTCATCTATCTCGCTTTGTTAAACTCTGTTGTATTCTTTACCTATGAGGATTAATGGAGCCTTTAAAAACACTATTTTTGCACCGCAATTATTTTAGCAATTATGATACCATTTTCGCCTCCTAGGATTGATGAAAAAATTATTTTAGAAGTAGTGGATGCCTTGCGTTCTGGATGGATTACCACCGGGCCCAAGACTAAATTATTTGAGAAAAGAATCACGGAATATACTGGGGCTCGTTCTACCGTGTGTTTAAATAGTGGTACTGCTGCTATGGAACTTATGTTGAGCTGGTATGGTGTAGGTCCGGGTGATGAAGTTATTGTTCCTGCATATACCTATACGGCCACCGCCAATGCCGTTGTTCATAGTGGGGCTAAACCGATTATGTGTGACGTTAACGCCCATGATTTTAATTTGGATCATACCAAATTAGCCAAATTAATTAGCGAAAAGACAAAGGTGATTATTCCGGTGGATATAGGTGGTTTTCCGTGCGATTATGACGAAATTCTTGCCGTAGTTAGGGACCCGAAAATTCGTGGGAAATTTACGCCCAAAACGGAACCTCAAGAATTATTAGGTAGAATTATGATTCTGGCCGATGGGGCTCACTCTATTGGTTCCACTTATAAAGGGAGAAATTCCGGTACTTTGGCGGATGCCACCGCATTTTCATTTCATGCCGTAAAAAACTTGACCACGGCTGAGGGAGGAGCCCTGTCATTAATGCTGCCGCCTCGTTTTGATGTGGATAAAATGTATAACGATATAAACATTAAGTCGTTACATGGTCAGACCAAGGATGCTTTTGCTAAAGTGCAAAAAGGGGGCTGGAGATACGATGTGGTAGAAGCGGGTTATAAGTACAACATGACCGATATCTTGGCTTCCATTGGGTTGGTTGAACTGGAGCGATATGCGGATGACACCTTAGTTAAAAGGGAGCACATTTTCAAACGGTATAATGAATTGTTAGGTCAGCATAATTGGGCGTGGACTCCCATTAATGAAACCAAAGATAAGTGGTCTAATTGTCATTTGTACTTACTTAGAATAAAGGATATAACGGAACAACAGCGTAACCTAATTATTTTTGAAATCTCCAACTTGGATGTCTCTGTAAATGTTCATTATCAACCCTTACCTATGCTGTCCTTTTACAAGCATCAAGGGTATAATATGGATGATTATCCAGTGTCTTTTAAAAATTATACGCAGGAAATTAGTTTGCCTATTTTTTATGATTTAACAGACGAGCAAATCGAGACTGTGGTGGATGCCGTAGTCACATCCGTGAAAAAAGTACTAAAACTGAAGTGATGTTAAAAAGGGCGTTTGATTTTTTCTCCTCTTGCATTGCTTTACTTTTTTTATCTCCCTTTTTCGTAACCGTTTCTCTGTGCATTATTTTTGACTCCAAGGGAGGTGTCTTTTACAAACAAAACCGTGTGGGTAAGGACGGTTTTGAGTTTGGGCTTTTTAAGTTTAGAACCATGCGACCAAATTCCGATAAGGTAAAGATTACCGTTGGAGATCGAGATCCTAGGGTAACCGTTATTGGATACTATTTACGAAAGTATAAACTGGATGAATTGCCTCAATTATTGAATATCGCAATGGGCGATATGAGTGTGGTGGGGCCACGCCCGGAAGTTAAAGAGTATGTTGATTTATATTCTCAAGAACAATTGTTGGTGTTATCGGTAAAGCCGGGTTTAACGGATATTGCTACCTTAGAATATGTAAAAGAGGCAGAATTGTTAGCCCAATCAGCCAATCCAGAGAAAACATATATACAGGAAATTATGCCGGATAAGTTACGGCTAAACTTAGAGTACATCGAGAAACAAAATTTCTTATTGGATTTAAAGTTGATTTTTAAAACTTTTGCAAGGATTCTAAATTAACCCTCCTGGGTAGGAATAATCATCTGATAGAGTTTCTTAACCTCTTCTGCTTTTTGGCTTTCACCGTTTTTTGTATACGCAAAAATTAGGTTGTTCAACATTCTTTTAAGTATGGCTTTACTGTCACACGGTTTAAAATGTTCCTCTTTCTCGGAGACACCAATTTTCTCTAAAAACTCACTTAATTCCTCCGGACCAAATACATCCCCTTTTGAAAACGGGTTAATGTAAAATAATACAGGCGAATTTTCTATGGGCGTAGTTAGCTGATAGGGATCCAAGTACGCCACTACAAAGTGACGTGGTAGGTTGACTCCGTATATAGGGAGATCCAATTGTCGGCCTATTAAAATGTATAAGATAGAAAGGGATAAGGGGTTTCCTTTTTTGGTATCTAAAACATCCTTTAGAACTGAATTTTTATGGTCATGAAAACCCGCAATATTGCCTGAAAAACCGTGAACGTCAAAAATAAAGTGATTGATCAGTTTGATTTTCTCAAGAGCCGTCAAGTTATCATTCAGCTCTAGCCAAATTTCTTGCGTATACTTCGTGACCTGTTTATTGATATCGTCAAAGGATAAGGAAGGATATTTATAATTTGAGACCAAAGTGGCCCCCTCCAATAAGTCCGGTTTATCTTCCTTCCACCAATCCATTAAGTGTTCTTCTAAAGAACCATATTGAATTTCGTGGATTAAATTCTCTACTCTAGATTGAAAGAGTTTACCAAGCCTATTGGATTCCCACTGAGATTCCAGATTTGGTATAACATCCTCTCCAAAAGATTTTAACTCTTGTTTGATGTGACCGTAGATGTCCTCGTCTGGATCATCTAGCAGTCTAATTAAAGCATTTATTTCTTTCGGTGTGCGCACTAAATAAACAGTATTTCTGTATGCCAAATCTACCTTGAATGCTAAGTTAGTTTTAGGAACTAATCAATTAGTTTTAACAATCATATTGTTAAGTTGTTTAAAACGTGAGTGATAAGCCGTTGAATTGGGAGATCCGGATTTGTACTGAATTCTTTGGTTTTTCTATTGGCTATGATTGCACAGATGGTGCAAGCATGATGACCTAGTGCTTTTGATAACCCGTAAAGGGCAGATGTTTCCATCTCGAAGTTGGTGACCTTTAGTTCGTTGTATGAAAAGGAAGATAGGGTTTCAGGATAGTTTGGCATCTCTGGTTGAAGTCTTAATACCCGTCCTTGAGGAGCGTAGAATCCAGAAGCCGTTGCCGTAATTCCGGATCGGGTTCCCTTAGAAAGTCTGTCAGAAAGGAGCTTGCTAGCGCTCACAACGTAAGGTTTGGCTAGGCTGTCGTTCCAATTGGCGTGTTTGCAAAAGGCATCGGCAATTTCTTTTTCATTTACATTCAGGGATTGCGTGTAAAAATGCATGAGCCCGTCAAAACCCATTGCTTTTTCACTTAATAAAAAGGAATCAATAGCAATATCTTCCTGTAAGGCTCCCGAAGTTCCTATTCTAACAATGTTCAAAGACCGTTTTACGTCCTTAATTATTTTGGTTTCTAAATCAATATTTACCGCTGCATCGAGTTCATTTATTACAATGTCTATGTTATCGGTACCTATACCGGTGGCAATTACAGTAAATCGGGTATTCTTGTAGGTTCCCGTATGCGTAACAAACTCTCTATTTGATATTTGGTAGTCGATCGTATCAAAGTATGACGAAATTAGAGCAACTCTACCCGGATCACCTACTACAATTACATTGTCGGCAATATGCTCAGGTTTTAGATGTAAATGATAAACACTTCCATCAGGATTTAAAATTAATTCGGAATCTGGTATACGTTTCATCTGTTTCTTTCTTAGGGAGGCAAAGATGAATAATTTTTTTATATAGAAACGGTTAGTCTCGAATCGGAAAATTTACTTTTGGCATTCATGGAGTTTGGAATACTAAATTTTAGTATTACCGTTCTTCTTGCTGAAATTTTACTATGAAGAAATCATTTGCCATTATCGGTTGTGGACATATAGCTAATCGTCATGTAGAGCATATCAGGAATCACCCCTTAGGTGAGCTGGTGGGAGTGTACGATATTAATACGGATGTTCTCCAAGCTTTTGCAGCGAAACATCAGGTTAAAGCCTATAGCTCAGAAGCCGAATTACTTCGTGCTAAGGAAGTGGATGTGGTGAATATTTGTACTCCCAACGGTTCTCATTCTGACATTGCGATTCGAGTTATGGAAGCCGGTAAGAATCTCGTTGTGGAAAAACCCATGGCTATTACCGCTCAAAGTGCTTTAGAAATGGAAAAGGTAGCCGAAGCAACTGGGAAGGAAATGTTTGTAGTGAAACAAAATCGTTACAACCCTCCCGTAAAAGAAGTGAAACGACTTATAGAGAATGGAAAACTGGGTAAAGTATTAATGGTTTCGGTAAATTGTTACTGGAATAGGAATGCTAATTATTACGAACAATCCTCCTGGCGAGGAACCAAAGAATTGGATGGCGGGACCCTCTATACCCAATTCAGTCATTTTGTGGATATCTTGTATTATTTGTTTGGTGAAATTGAGAATGTTAATGGAATCGTGAAAAATCTTTCCCACCAAAATTTAATTGAATTCGAGGATTCAGGTTCTTTCTCTTTTGAATTTGTTGAAGGGGGCATGGGTAACTTTGCTTTTACCACTTCTGCCTTTCAAAAAAATATGGAAGGGTCCATTACCATATTTTCGGAAAACGCCACAATAAAAATTGGAGGTAAATATTTGAATACCATTGATTACCAGGTAACCGATGGCTTTGATATTCAAGATATTCCAATTTCTTCACCAGCCAATAATTACGGGTTTTATGAAGGGTCAATGTCTAATCACGATAAAGTGATTGATAATGTTATTGAGGTTCTAAATGGAAGAGCCAAGGTAATGACCTCTGCCAAACAAGGTAGAAAAGTGGTGGAAATGATTGGCCAATTCTATGGGTGTGTAAAATAAAAGTTAAAAATATTCTATGGAACCCAACCTTATTAGTGTAGAAACGTATTATCGCGTATTAGGACTACTGTATGGATAATTAGTAGTAGCATAGTAGTTATCCATGGACCTAATGTTACAAAAAAAGGTTGAATCCTTATTCTAAAAGAGTCGTTCCGTTGTTAGGAACGACTCTTTTTATTTTAATTCCATAGTTTCGCCATATGAAAATGATTTTTGCAACCAATAATGCTTATAAATTAAAGGAGATAAAACTGGCTCTTCCAGATATGGAGCTGAAAGGATTACAGGAAGCGGGAATTATGGTGGATATTCCTGAAACGGGAATTACCTTAGAAGAAAATGCCGTAATAAAAGCCCGTTTTATTTACTCTAAATATGGCGTCAACTGTTTTGCCGATGATACCGGGTTGGAAGTACAGGTCCTAAATGGAGCTCCTGGAGTTTTTTCAGCTCGATATGCAGGGCCCAATTGTGACTTTGGGGACAATAATGAGAAGCTTTTAAAGGAATTGGAAAGTGAAAACAATCGTTTAGCCCAGTTTCGAACGGTGATCTGTTTAATTTTGGATGGGCAGGAGTTTCTTTTTGAGGGGGTGTGTAAAGGAGAGATTTTGAATGCATATCATGGAAAGGATGGTTTTGGTTATGATCCGATTTTTAAACCATCAGGTTTTAAGCAATCATTTGCAGAAATGACCCTGCATGCTAAAAACGAGATAAGTCATCGGGGATTAGCGGTTCAGAAATTAATTTGTTTTTTAAAACAGAAGAAGAATTAGGTTTTTAAACAGTGCTCCACCCATTTAACAAAGAATTCTTCTAGGCTATATCCTGCGGCTACCGCTTGTTGAGGAATAAGGCTTTCGGCTGATAAGCCGGGTACCGTATTGGCCTCAATCATATAGGGGATGCCATCTTGAAGGATGAAATCTACCCGGGCAACGCCATTTAAATTCAACACTTGGTACACCCTCTTAGTCGCATCTTCTACTTTTGTTCGAGTTTCGGTATCAATTTCTGCTGGAGTAATCTCTATGGATTCGCCCTTGTATTTAGCCTCAAAATCAAAGAAGTCATTGTTGGTAATGATCTCAGTTATGGGTAATGCTTCCAGTACTCCATTAAAATTAGTGATGCCACAAGTCACTTCTCTACCTTGTAAATAGGATTCTACCAGTACTTGCTTATCGTAACTGAAAGCATCCGCAATCGCAGATTCCAACTCTTGTTCGTGGTAAATTTTGTGCACTCCGTAGCTGGATCCTGATTGATTTGGTTTCACAAAACACGGAAGCCCCAATTGTGTAGTGATTTCTGTACTGGAATAACTCAAGCCTTCAAATAACTGTATGGATTGAGCCACGTTGATTCCATGGTTCTTTAGGTAATCATTACATACTCCTTTATTGAAACTGATCGAACACCCTAATAAGCTAGAGCTGGAATATGGAATATTAAGCATGTCAAAATACCCTTGTAATTTCCCATCCTCGCCTGGAGTACCATGAATCGCAATAAAAGCCAAATCAAAATGAATGGTTTTATTCTCTAATGGGATGGTAAAGTCATTTTTATTAATGGGGATGGATTTGTTACCCTGAATGTAATTCCAATCGCTTCCTTTTACTTCTATAAAAAAAGTGGCATAATGGTTTTGGATGTTTTGCTCCACAATGCGAGCGCTTTTCATTGAGATTCCGTGTTCTGAAGAACCACCTCCAGCAAGAATTGCTATGTTTTTTTGAGTACCCATTGTCATCCGTATTAGTGAGTGGAAAAGTATTTATTTATACCGAGTGAAAGCACGTAAATAAAGGTCAAATTACTAAGATCGTATTGTGAGTAAAGTATAGGTTAAAGCCCCTATTTTCTTGCTCCACTATTTGGTTAATTTATGAATCTCTTTTTAAGAAACTAATCCTTATTATATAGAGGTGTAACAGTTATATTTGCCGCTGACAAAAAACTTAAAATTACAACGTATTTTGAAAAATCTGTTTCTATTTCTGATATCAAAAACCTTCTGGGTTAGTATTGGTATAATGATAGTCATCGCATTCGTAGGTGTTTTTGGCGTTTCTATCTTTTTAGATGATTATACTAAGCATGATGAATTTATAGAAGTGCCCAACTTTATAGGGTTTCATCATGCTGAAATTGAGACGTTTATTTCGGATAAAAATTTGAGATTTGAAATTTCAGACTCCGTTTTTGCGCCCCAAAAGCAAGGTGGAATCGTTTTGGAACAAATTCCTGCAGCTGGTGAGTTAGTGAAGCCCGACCGAAAAGTATATTTCACCATTAATTCGGTGGTGCCACCGAGTGTTATCCTTCCGGAACTGAGAGATATTACCGTTAGACAGGTGATGAGTAAAATTGAAACGTATGGTTTAACCGTAGATTCATTAATCTACCGTCCAGCTGAATGTGATAACTGTGTTATTGGAGTGTTGTATAAAGGGGAAGAGGTATTACCAGGGAAACGAATTGTAAAAGGGGGGTCCATTTCATTGATTATTGGTGAAGGTATTGGAACCGAAAGGTTGGCGGTGCCTTATTTGTATATGAAAAAGTTTGATGAGGTTCGTGGTTTTTTAAATTCGAAAGGCTTGAATCTGGGGTATTACGAATTCGATACCACCATTAATACTTTGGATGATTCCATGAATGCCTTTGTTTTTAAACAAACGCCAACCTTTGATACTGTTTCCATGGTGAGACAAGGACAAGCATTTGAGCTGTTTTTTACTTTGGATAGTAATAAAATTGAAGGAATGGAGTTAATCGTATCGGATTCTAATAAGGTAGAAAGGGATGAAGAATAATACGGTTTTTACATTAATAATGTTTGTTTTATATAACGCTTTTGGGTTTGCTCAAGAGGGGATTGCACCATTGGCTGGGAATGAGTCCCTTCAATGGAAAGTAAGCAATGAACATAAGGCGGAAGCTAATTCTAATTATACGTACCAATTTGCTTTTGACACCATCCACCTTCCAATCATTGATGACTTTTCAAAAAATTACTTTAAGCAATATGTTTTTGATACCTTAAATACCCCTGCAGATACCCTGGTATGGAATCGTTTTTTGGCCAATGGCGTTTATTTTGAGACATTTGATGCCATGTTTGATACCTCCTATATATTCACGTATGATGCAGTAAATGAGGAATGGGATTCTGTAGCCACCCCCGTGGTTTATATCACCCAATATTCGCTAGTTGATTATCAAGTGCCGGTGAATACAGATACCGTTTGGGCCAAACAGGATTCTATTATTAGAAATGATTCCATAATTAAAGATCATTTGGCGGATAGAGTGTATCAAAATTTTACGGATACGGTCATCGTGGTTTCCGATGTGGGGTATACCATATGGCGAAATAATAATGCTTTACATAACTATTCATACTCTGACGAGCCTCCTACTTTAGGGATGGTAACATTGGATGGATTGGATTCTACCGGAGTGCCTTATGATCCTACCATGAACGCAAATTCATACCAAATTGCAGATATTTTAGTGTCCAAACCCATTCATTTAAAAACCCGACCAGGTGGAGGAAGTGATTACGATTATTTGGTGGATAGTATTTATTTAAGCTTCCAGTATCAGCCTCAGGGCCTTGGGGATGCTCCGGAAGCAGAAGACTCACTCGTCTTAGAGTTTTACTCCCCATTTACGGATAAATGGTATCATATGTGGAGTGCTGCTGGCGATACCGTTAGGCCTTTTCGATCGGTGATGGTCAAAATTAAAAACCCCTTGTTTTTTATGGATGGGTTTAAGTTTAGGTTTATGAATTATGCTTCTGTTTCTGGGAATTTTGATCATTGGAATATTGATTATGTTCGTTTGGATGAAGAGCGATTTGCGGCTGATTCTACCATCGAAGATGTAGGATTAATGGACCCTGGATATTCTTTACTGGAAGATTATTATCAAATGCCTTGGGCGCATTATAAGGCGAGTACCAAAAACTGGATGAAAGCGGAGCAGTTGATACGTTACAGAAATCAAGGGACTTTAAGTTACACCGCTTTTTCTGAATTTAATGTCTATGATGATGCAACCCTAATTTTTAGCGGTACGCAGGGTGTTGATCCTCAGTTTGGTCCCCTCGAAATAGGTGGTCGGACCAGTTTTTTTTCGGGAACTTATCCTAAAACAAGTACAGATTCAATCAAAACTTTTGAGGTAGAGTATGCGGCAGAGGTAAATCCAGATAACAATTCGGATAATGATAAATTCCTTTTCACACAACAATTTGGAAGTCAGTATTCCTATGATGATGGTTCAGCTGAAGCTGCGTATTATGTAAAATCGGCTAATGCTCAAATTGCCGTGGAATATGAAATAGCCGTCTTAGATTCCTTACGGGCTATTAATATTTATTTTCCAAGATCATTCACCAATATTACAGATAGACCCTACCGACTAATGGTTTGGAAAAGCTTAGATCCGGAAATAATATTATACGAAGGATATCTTGAAAATCCTGTGTATGCAGGGGGTAGAGATTTGGTTCAAGGCATTCTTTTGGAAGAGCCATTGGAAGTAGAGGGGCTCATTTATATCGGAATTAAACAACTGGATGATATTGTTTATATTGGGATGGATCGGACAAATGATAGTCAAAATAAGAACTTTTATAACGTACAAGGAAATTGGTTTGCCTCTGAATACCCGGGATCGATTTTTATTCGTCCTGAATTTGGAATAACCAATCCATTCCCTGTTTCGGTGGCTTCATTTGAAGTAGTTGATGATGAATTTAGAGTGTACCCTAATCCGGCTAGTGATCAAGTGATTATTGAATCTACTTCGGATAATAATCGAATTATTGTACGTAATGTTTTGGGCGTTATCGTTCGAGATTTTGAATCCAGTTTCTACGGAACCTTTGACGCAAGCGACTTACCTACGGGTTTATATGTCGTAGAAAAAATGGATCTGTATACGCAGAAATCCAGTATTAAAAAACTATTAATTCAGCACTAAGTTGGAAAATATTAAAGAAGAAAATCAGCAAGACTTCGAATTTTTTGAGGAGCAAACAGTTATTGTCGATGAAGGCCAATCATTGATCAGAATCGATAAATTCTTAGGCGATAGAATTGCAGGTATTTCTAGAACTAAGGTTCAGAACGGAGTAAATATTGGGAATATTAAGGTAAACGGAAAACAGGTGAAGACCAATTATAAGGTTCACCCAGGGGATGAAATCCACATCGTTTTTCCTAAAGAAAGTGATACTTCAGAGTTACTGCCTGAAGATATTCCATTGGACATTGTTTATGAAGATGATCAAATTATTGTATTGAACAAAGCGGCCGGAATGGTAGTGCATCCAGGTAAAGGAAATACCTCTGGTACTTTGGTTAATGCTTTGTTACATCATGTGAAGAACTTGGCAGATAGCCCTTCTGGAACAGGACGACCTGGAATTGTGCATCGAATAGATAAACTAACAACCGGGTTGATGATTGTAGGGAAGACCGAAGAAGCTTTGAGTCACTTAGGCTTACAGTTTTACAATCGTGAAATTGAACGTAAGTATGTGGCTATTGTTTGGGGTGATCCAGGTGAAGAAGGTCGTATTGAAGGGAATATTGGTCGTAGTTTAAAGAACCGTAAATTAATGGCCGTTTTTCCAGATGGAGACTTTGGTAAAGAAGCCATTACGAATTACAAAAAGATAAAAGATCTAGGATACGTTTCTCTTGTGGAATGTAAATTAGAAACAGGAAGAACCCATCAAATTAGAGCTCATTTCCGTTATTTAAGTCGTCCTCTATTTGGGGATCCAGATTACGATGGAACACGAATTTGGAAAGGTACTGTATTTACTAAATACCGTCAGTTTGTGAATAACTGTTTGAGTATTTTGCCCCGACAAGCTCTGCATGCAAAGAGTCTTGGGTTTACACATCCTACTACCGGTGAGAAAATGTTCTTTGAATCGGAAATACCAGAGGATATGCAAAATGTAATTACTCGTTGGGAAAATTACATTGAACAAAGAGACGAATTCTCTAATCAATAAAACTAAGGTCGGAAAAGGACTTGCTCAAAAGTCTTTTTCCGATTTAATTTCCCATTCTCAGTTTTAATGAAATGGTCCAGGAAATAGATTTCTTTGGGACATTTGTTTTTGGATAGGATATCCTGTAATTGCGCTTCAAGTATCACCGTATTAATAGGTCTTCCTTCTATTATTAGAATGGGAATATAACCCCATTTTTCGTTCGGTTTTCCATAAATAAAGAAATCCTTATCCATTAGATTTGAAATTTCGTCTTCCAATTTTTCAGGTGAAATCTTTAGTCCTCCTGAATTTATGATGAAATCAGATCTCCCCTCCCAAATAAACTGGTTCGCATTTAGTAGTTGAACACAGTCGGTTGTTTTTAAGGGGGTAGGTACCAAATGTGGTGCGTGAATAATGAGTTGGTTCTCTTGATGTGTTGAAAAAGTAACAGAGGGTAAACCTCGGTATACGTTTGGTGCATGGCTTTTTAAATCACGAATGGCAATATGACTCACCGTTTCGGTCATTCCATAAGATACGTAACAATGAGTAGGTATCGTTTTTAATTGGGTCTCTAGCGGTTTACTTACAGGAGCACCTCCGAGTAGTAGTTTTTGAATGGCGTTTACTTTGTCTATGCTAGCTTCCACTTGCGGAGGGGTCATGGCGGAGAAGGAATACATTTCATCCGGAATTTCCAACTGGAGTTTAGGTTCAATATAATCTACATTTAATCCCCAATGAAGCGCTCTGACCAACATCATTTTTCCGGCTATAAATTTCACCGGTAAACATAATAGAATCTTCTGCGATTTCTTAAAATTAAAATACTCTCCGGTCATTTGAGCACTTATGGTCATTAACTCCTTTTTTTGTTGAATGACCTTGGGAGTACCCGTGGAACCAGAAGTGCTGACGGAAACAAAGTCTGTTGAATTCCACCATTCCACTAGAAATTGAAAAATTTCTCGTTCCCAATCCGGAAGAGAAGAATCCAATTTTCGTTTAGCTTGATCTAAATTTAGGGATTCACCGTTTAGAATAATGGACGAAAAAGGCATCAGCTAAAAAGGTTGGAATCCCATTTCTGGGTAGCGTCAGATACTAATTTCCCGTTTTTAATGGTCAGAGGGGAATGGACATTATTCTTAAATAATTGCCCCGTACCCAAACCTTGGGGCATTTCTGTGGGTATATTCGAGACCCATTGTGCAATGGCATTTAAACCAATATTGGATTCTAAGGCTGAGGTTGCCCACCAGCCAATGTTTTTAGTATTGGCTATTTTTATCCAGGTATTGGCCGCTTGAATGCCTCCAATCAAACTGGGTTTTAAAATAATATATGGAGGACGAATAAAGTCCAACATTTGTTGTTGATCGCCCGAATCGGCAATGCCAATTAACTCTTCATCCAATGCGATTGGAATAGGAGAGTTGGCACATAAAACCGCCATGTGATTCCATTGATCTTGTTTAATAGGTTGTTCTATGGAATGTAAGTCGTACGTACATAACTGTTCCAATTTGCGAGGGGCATCCTCTACGGAAAAGGCCCCATTGGCATCTACCCGTAGTTCAATTTCATCGGAAGAGTATTTGGACCTGATGGTTTTTAGAATGTCTAGTTCGGCTTGGAAATCAATCGCCCCTATCTTCATTTTTAAACACGTAAATCCAGCATCTAATTTATCTTGGATTTGGTCTAACATGGAGCTTTTATCTCCCATCCATATTAGTCCGTTAATAGAAAGGTGTTTTTTACCTTCGCTAAATAACCCGGGATAAGGATTAAAGTTCCTTTCAAAAGCTAAATCTTCATAGGCAGTTTCTAAGGCAAATTGAACCGCAGGAAACGCAACAAATTCTGAAATCAGTGGTTTTTCGCCTCCATTAATACGAGTAATGATGCTTCCAAGAATAGATTCGATTTGTGACTCATTATCGAGACTCAACCCTGGAATGATACTACATTCTCCAATTCCGATGCTGTTCGTTAAGGAATGCTGTAATACAATATACCACGTGGGCTTATGTAGTAAAACCCCACGAGAGGTTCCGGCAGGTTTCTTAAACTCCAAATGATGGGTGATGAGTTTTGCTTTTATCATATTGTTGAACTGGTAATCAATTTTAAGTATTCGTTCCAGTCCCAATCTCCTTTGCCAAAGAAACATTGGTCGAATGTATATACCAATTTAAGATTTAGAACTACAAAAATTAAAATGGTAGAAAAGAATAGGATGGAACTATAATTTTTCTTGTTCAAAAAAGTCTCAACCCATGAAGTATATGGAATGGAAAAAAACACAAGGTATTCAATAAAGTTTCGTCCTCCGTAAGCACATCCAAAGCTCCAAGACCACCACGAGGATGATATATATAGAATAAGAAAGAACAGGAATAGATAATAGGCATAGAGGTAGTTATTTTCAATGTTTCTAATTATTGCTAATATCACGATTAAATAAATTGTCCCGTAGAGGAAAAGTCCATTTTTAGGAGATATAAGAACGTGAAGCACATTAGGGGATAGCCAATTAAACTGTTCGTTTTGGTAGGTATCTAATATTAGACTTCCATAGGCATATTTCCAATATAATAGCTGTGGTATAATTAAAATGGCGATGATACTGCAAATTGGAATGATTACTCGAGGGTTGAAAAACCATTTAACTCTAGTGATAAGTTCCTCTTTTGTAGTAGTGAAAAGGAAGAATACACCTGTTAAAGCTATGATGTTTGATGGCCTCGTAATAATTATTAGTCCTGAAATTACTCCCAGTCCAATTACCCATTTAAATTTTATTTGATCATTGAAACTAATTTTCTTAATTAGTGCCAAAAGACATGTGAAAAGGAAAAACGAATAAACATGTGACATTCCAGTCTCCACAATGACGTAATAGAAAATATTTGTTCCTAAAAACAGACTAGACAGACCAATTAAAAGAGAGCTATTTTCAAAGGTTGTTTTTAAAACTTTGAATAACAAAAGTAGCCCTAGTGTAAAATAAGTAACCGCAGCAATGTCAATTAGTTTATGGTAGTTTAAATTGAATCCTGTATCCTTTTCAGGGGTACATTGAGTGATGATTTTAGCCACAAGATAAAACGGGAGTTGCATGAGTGCTACCCCATAGGGATACTTTGTGATTATTTTCCCTTCGGGTGGTGATATTTGAAATCCATTGCCGGTGAGACTATCGATTTTACTTGGCATATTGTTGCCTTTAAAGGAATAGTCGAAAGCCGCTGGTAGGTAAACATAGTAACCTGCTTTATCTCCGAAAATTTCACTGTGATAATTATAAAGACCTGATCTACTGTGTTTGTTTAAAGTCAAAAATAAAAGAAGAGATAGTAATATAAATCCACTACCAATAAAAACCTTAGATCTAGCGTTCATTTTTAAAACTTGGTTAACAAAATTGAGTGTTGATCGGAACAGGATGAAGATTCTAGATGTAAAATGTAAATTCCGTGCGGAATAAACAGATTGTTTATGTTTAAGGGTGATTCGTTAGATATAGACCCCGTCAAAATTAAAAGACCTAATTGATTGTATAGCCTAAAGGTTAGTGGACTGATGAATTGACAATTGAATTTAACACCAGAAAATTTAGCGCTATTAATAATGGTTATACATGTGTTTACCTGTGGTTTGATTCCTGTAATATTAAGAGTGTCTTCATTATGCAGGAAGTCAGAAAGATGATCAGTAACCCCATATCTATTGGTTTTATACATTAAAATATTATTAAATGAGCTTTGGAATCCATTTGTATATCCTACAAATGAATAACCATAGTTAGCGTTAACAACAGCAGCTGTTGCCACGTCATTTTCCTGAGAACCTAATGTGGAACCTCGTTCATAATATAACCCAAATGGAAAGGAATAGCCAAATGCAAATTCAGAATTGTCAATTCCATAAGTGTAGTTTCCCAATACAGAAATTCGTTGACTATCAATTTCCATTATTTTCACACCAAAAGATTTTAGAATATGGCTGGAAATACCCCAAGTATCTGTAACTGAGGTCGCCCCAAGAGTGTCAATGTTGCTTAATAGAATACAGCCGGTACTATCCGGTAATGTTGTTAAACCAGTTATGGAAAGTTGATCGTTAGTCTTTAGGATAATATCATTTGCATAATCCTGTAGGGTGTCTCCATAATAGTTGTTCCATACGGTGTCTCCTAATTCATCAAACCGGGTGACCATTACGTCTTCATCTGTTCTGCCGTTTTGAACCCCTCTACCCGCTGCATAGAACCCGCCAAAAGGATCGAGGGTGAGTGCTTTATAGTCTTCGGTAGCTGCTGAACCAATGGTTTTATTCCAATCAAAAATATCGTTAACCGCATCGTATCTTACAATCCAAGCATCTTTACCTCCGGCTCCAAAACTTTGCGTTTCCCCTGCAATTACAAACATATTGGGCGATTGTTCTACCACGTCCCATGCAAAATCCCAATCTACTCCTCCAAAGTAACGTTCATACTCCGTAGTGCCATTACTATCTAGTTTCACTAATAATAAATCGAAACCTCCTGCTCCCCAAGAATTGGTAAATCCAACCCCAAGAAAGCCTCCGTCTTGTGTTTGGATAACCGCATGACCCGCTTCTTGATTTGTTCCACCATGGCTTTTAGACCATTGAATAGCTCCGGTAGAGTCGAGCTTTAAAAAATACATTTGAGAATTATCAAAATCGAAACTGCCGGTGGAACCAATGATTAAATACCCGGAGTCTTGCGTATGGATAATATCAAAAGCTTTGTCGTCTCTATTGCCCCCATAGGTTTTTATCCAAGTAGTATCTAATTGCCCAAAAGAAAAAAAGCTGGTAAATAATAAAACGATGCCAGCCGAATATTTGATTAAACTACTCATAATTTTGCTGCAATTTGGAAGTAAATACTTTGTCCGGCCCATTGATCAGGAGCTAAAAAACCTTCTATATTGGTGCTGCCTAGTTTTAAGGAATGAGATTCTGATTCATGTAGAATCTCGATACCCCCCCCAAATTTACCATAACCACCATAATTGAGTTGACCAGTGAGGGTTAGGTTTTTTGCGACCAAATAGCCACATTTCCCATAAAAATAGGGGTAATAGTATGCTTTGTTTCGATGTGCGCCTCCCATCGTTAATCGGAATTTTTGAATGTTTTGTTCCAAGTAAAAATGTATGGTATTAGGGATGTTTAAAATGTAGGCTTGTTTAGATTGGACCGATATACTGTCCCAAAGATTTTGGGGGCTTCCAGTTGTTGGACTATTGGGGTCGAAAATATTTTCGATGTTTATTCCTGTAAAAGAGTAAAAGGTATCCACCTCTGTTTGAAGGGAAGTTCCATGCCATTGAATAAATCCAAGATCGGACACGGAGAAATGAAAGGTTCCAGGATTGGAAGAGTCCGATACTAATTGAACTGCAAACCGGCCTTCTAAATCGATACTGAATCCAGCACCATTGTATTCAAAAAAATTAGGGTTGTTGGGGTCCGTTTCATGGATGGTAAATTCTGCATCGGTACTTAAACGATCTCCTGTTTCAGAAATAAGGATATCCATTCTGTCGCTGGTGATATGCCGATTGTTATGACCGTATAAAAAGGATGCTCCTACCGTAAATCCATTGCCCGATTTGAAATCTTTGCTTATGCCAACTTGAAACTGAGAGTACCTAAATTGGTTGTATTCCAAGGGGTCTAAACTGATGGTTTGCCCAGTAAATTGTTTGTTCCCATTAAAAATCAATTGGAGTGCTTTATCGTTAAACATGGCCAAGTTTTCCTGTCTATCTGCTATTTTTCCAAATACGCTTAATCCAAAAGTTTCTTGATTTCTGAAATGTGAAATCCTTTTAGCTACGTAAATGGAAGTATTTAAAGATGAACCAGAGGTATTGATTTCATCGGCTCGAGATAAGATGTTATTTTTTTGTTCGGTATCAATATACCCACCGTAAAATGCCGTATTTAGTACACGAGCTGTAAGTGCCGTTGAATTATTAAAAACATGGGTTCGAATACCAAAAGTCCATTGCGTAGAGTCTTGCAGTTGATAATCTTGAAAAAGATCGATGATTTGCGCAAAGGAAATAATGGGAGCGAAAACAAAAAACAGGAATATTCTTAATCTCATATTACGGGATAGAAATTTGATATTCAAAGTCACCTACAATTTTGGCTTCTAAAAAATAGGTGTCTAAAATGCGTATGTTATCACTCGAGGTAGAGTTTATTGTCAGTCGAGTAATAATGCTTTTTGTTTGGTATAAATGCGCAATTTTGGAAGGGGTCAGTAGGGCCTGAATCATCGCAGATTGCGGATCATTAACAATTCCAAATATGGGTGTCCCACCATATACTATTTGGGAATCGGTGAAAATAGAGTCTATGATGATTTTGTTTTCATCCAATAGATAAAATTGTGTTTCGAGGCTAAAAGGAAACCAATTAAGCGTGTATATATTTAAGTATCCCCCAATAATTTTTGAGGATTCTTCTTTAAAAGTGGTATCAATGGCAAAGTCGGAAGTATCGGACAAAACGAGATTGGATGCGTTTAAGTTTAGAGGGATTTGTGCATTTAGATTTATCTCAACTCCCGTGTTTTCGTATAAAAAATCATTGCTTGCACTTACATTTCCTACTGGATTTAAATTTATTTCAAAATCATAACTTAGCGATTGGGGTAAATTCCCAATAAATTCGTTCAAATTGGAGTTGGAGTTGTCCAATAGAGTTAGGTGCTTGGTTGCATTTGGGGAACTGAAAATTCCTTGGGTTTCGGAGGCTCGGTTTAAATTTATCGCTGTGTTGGATAAGGGACTAATTAATGTAACCGAAGTGTTGTTAATTAAACTATTTCCAGTGATTTCGTTGACCACCACATTAAGTTCCATTCCAATTTTGTTTTTGATTTCAAACTCCATGGTTGCAGCTTCTAATGACAACATACCACTTTTCACATGATCAAATAGATCTAAAGGTTCATTTTGCGAGATTTGTTCAATCGACTCGCTTCCAAAAGATCCTCGAATGTAACTTGGGTTTATTCCCGCTAGCGTTGTGGTTGCTCTAAAATATTGCCCTGCAGTTATGGTAACTGGGGTACTGTTAGAATCAATATAAGCCCGATATTCATTTGCCAATACATTGAAATTGTCATTTTGAATACCTGTAAGAGATAACTCATAGCCGGAAATATCGTAGGTTCTTTTTAAAACGGATAAAGAAGTACTCGTTGCCGCTGGGATGTTCTCTTTTACAAAAAATGCGACTCCATTTTTTTTCATCGTAGGTAAAGAATACTCAAATACGCTTGGACCTTGAAGTGAAGAGACCAATTCAATTATCATCTCCCCTTTTCTAATGAATAAATGGGTGAGTTGCGTATTGTTAAATTTGAATCGAGTGAAATTTGAATCGGCTAGAAAAGTAGCTCCTCCTGGAAATACAATGGATCCAAAGGGTAACCTAAAAGTGTCTGAAATGGAAGTGTCGGGAATGGAGAGCGTAGAATCTAATTTTAATGAGATGAGATTCCCCGTATATGTTAGTTGTAACTCGTTTCCATTTGTCACCTCCAATAGGTCTTCTGGAAGAGCCTGTTGTAAGGTTATTTTAGTTTGTATAATGGGTACCAAGGTATCTATATCCCATCGAATGGGTTCCTTCCGACAACCAAAAATAAAGACCAGAATAAATAGAAATAAGTGGTGCTTTTTCATCAAGCCCAAATTTGTACTTTTTTAATTAAGCATGCAAAAATAATACAAGGGATTGTTAATTGTAACATTCGGTATTTTAATGCTTTAGGTTGTTGATTGTTTTTTTGAAATTAATAGTGGTATCGTTTACCCCATTTTTTGATGAGGTCGTTATGAATTTTTGCCTCCGCTTGATTCGTTCCAGGTTCATATAATCGAGTCCCTGAAATTTCTTCCGGTAAAAATTCTTGCGCTACAAAATTACCGGGAAAAGAATGACTGTATTTGTAATCCTCACCGTATCCAAGTTCTTTCATTAATTGGGTGGGCGCATTTCTAAGATGCATTGGAACGGGTAAATTGCCTTCTGCACTAGCCAATTGCTTAGCGGTTTTTATGGCGGCATAACTGGCATTGCTTTTAGGGGAGGTAGCTAGGTATACCGTGCATTGAGAAAGTATAATGTCACATTCGGGATAACCAATTATTTCCACCGCTTTAAAACAATTGGTCGCAAGTAGAAGTGCGTTGGGATTGGCCATTCCGATATCCTCCGAGGCAGAAATAATTAATCTACGCCCAATAAATTTGGCATCTTCTCCCGATTCAATCATACGGGCTAACCAATACAATGCAGCATTAGGATCACTGCCGCGAATGGATTTAATAAATGCGGAAATAATGTCATAATGCATCTCCCCACCCTTATCGTAACGGAGTACATTTTCTTTAACGACTTCTTTAATGGCCGCATTATCTATTTTGGGGTTTTCATAGGGTAAATAGTCTAAAACTAATTGGAGTGTATTCAGTAGTTTCCGAGCATCTCCTCCAGAAATACGTAATAATCCATCGTAATCAATTATTTCTGGTTTTCTTTTTTTGTATTCAGAATCGGTAACGATAGCATGATTGACTAAATCGATCAAATCTTGTTTCCCTAAAGCGTTTAGGGTATACACTTGACAGCGAGAAATTAACGCAGGAATAACCTCGAAAGAAGGGTTTTCGGTCGTGGCTCCAATGAGTGTGATAATACCCTTTTCTACTGCCCCCAATAAGGAGTCTTGTTGTGACTTGCTAAAACGATGAATCTCGTCAATAAATAATATGGGACTTCCACCTCTAAACATATCCGATTTGGAGGCTTTATCAATCACCTCTCGGATATCTTTTACACCCGAATTTATGGCGCTTAAGGTGTAAAAGGGACGTTTGGTTTCCGTAGCAATAATTTGAGCCATGGTAGTTTTCCCTACTCCAGGAGGTCCCCATAATATTAAAGAAGGAATTCGTCCAGCCTTTACTGTCTTCCGAATAACACCATTTTCACCTACCAAATGATCCTGACCTATGATGTCTTTAAAGGACAAGGGTCTTAGTTTTTCTGCAAGTGGTGTATTAGTATTCATTTAATCAATTGTTTATGGCGTTATTAACAAAGTTAACAATGTCGTTATTAACATTTTGCTGTTTATTGTTAGTAAGTGTTACACGATGAAGCAAAGGTGATAAAAAGTAGTTTTGAATTGGAAATAATATTTAAATTAATTCTAGAACCAATGAAACTAAATAATCTATTTGCAAGGCCGATCGTAAAAGCTATATTTTTCATCATGCTTCTTTTAGGATTTGTAAATGTAGCAATTCTGCTTACACAAATTCAGCCATTTAGTACCTTGGTTCATTTATCTATTACGGTTTCTTTATTCATCGCTGCAGGGTTAACAATGTCAAGAAACTTCTTTTTAAAGTACAACTCAGAAGATGCGGTTCTTGAAATTGAACGTGCCGGGATTTTCTCCAGTAAAAATACGATTCATTCATCTCAACTGGGTTTTGTCATGGCAAAAATCACCGATTATTCTGTGGAGAAAACATGGTATGGTGGAACTTTTACAATTTGGTACTCTACCTCAAAAGGACGTCCATACTCTAAACAGTTTCCATTGTTGTTTGTCGGTTCTCATACCATGGTACGAATGAATGAAGATTTAGGAAAAATCACAAATACGGTATTGACCACAACGGTTAGTACCGCTAATAATACAAAAGTTCTCAAAAATAGCCCAGCTTTTAGTTAGGGTTAACTCATCCCCAAAGAGTAGGCGACTCCCACGAGACGCCTTTTTTTTGCCCTAAACTTTCGTTAAAGCCCTTTAAAAATTGAATAATTGTACCTAAGGGTACTGCTTTACATTGTAAATTTGAGAAAAATAATTTTATAATGAGCGCAGAAGTAAGAGCACTAGAGCCAAAATCGGTTTGGAATTTTTTTGAAGATTTAAATGCGATCCCAAGAGGTTCTAAAAAAGAAGATAAAGTACGTGAGTATGTTAAAAGTTTTGGCGAAAGTCTAGGGCTTCAAACGAAAGTAGATGAAGTAGGTAATGTGATCATTAAAAAGCCCGCGACTTCCGGAATGGAAGATAGAGTGGGGATTATCCTACAAGGGCATATTGATATGGTATGGCAAAAAAATGCGGATACCGATTTTGATTTCGAAACTCAGGGAATAGAATCTTATATTAATGGAGATTGGGTAACGGCTAGAGGAACTACTCTCGGTGCGGATAATGGTATGGGGGTTGCAGCTTCAATGGCGTTATTAGCCTCAACCGATATTGCACATCCAGCATTGGAAGGTCTTTTCACTATTGATGAAGAAACCGGGATGACTGGAGCTAAAGGTCTAAAAGGGGGCGAATTGGATGGTAAAATACTATTGAATTTAGATACAGAAGATGACGATGAGATTACCATTGGGTGTGCCGGAGGGGTAGATACCGTGGGTACTAAAAGCTATTCGGGCGAAACTCCAGATGCTGCATCTAAAGGAATGTATATTAAGATCAGTGGACTTTCAGGAGGTCATTCGGGTATGGATATTCATTTGGGAAGAGGAAATGCCAACTTAATTATGAATCGTTTGTTGTTGAATGCGGATAAATTTGATGCGCGTATTGCGGTAATTGATGGGGGAAGTTTGAGAAATGCAATCCCTAGAGAGTCAAATGCAACTGTTTCGGTTGTTGATCTTGATGGTTTTACCGCACATATTAATACGCTAGCTTCCGATATTAAATTGGAGCTCGGAACGACCGACCCTAACTTTATCGTTGAGTTGAAAGAAGTAGATGCTCCAGTTTCTGTTTTGCCATTGGAAGAACAGAAGAAATTGGTTCGTACCATTTACACCATCCCAAACAATGTTTGGAGAATGAGCCCAGATATGCCCGGCTTGACCGAAACTTCGTCTAACCTTGCGCGTGTTATCGTGAAAGAAGGGATGATGACCATTGAAACTTTACAAAGAAGTTCCGTAGATAGTCAGAAATGGGATATTGCGAATAGTGTACGTAGTTCAATGGAAATGATGGGGGCAGATGTAGTTCATAGTGGTTCTTACCCAGGTTGGACCCCTAAGCCGGATGCGCCTATTGTGAGTATAATGAATGACCTGTATAAAGAAATGTACAAAGAAGATCCAAAGGTGAACGCGTGTCACGCAGGATTGGAATGTGGTATTCTAGGTACCTTTTATCCAGATGTTCAAATGATTTCTTTCGGTCCTACTATTAAAGGAGCGCATTCACCGGATGAAAGAGTTGGGATTAAATCAGTAGCCAAGTTCTGGGATTATCTATTGGCTGCATTAAAACATATTCCAAAAGCATAATCAAAAAAAAGAACCGAAGTCAGTGACTCCGGTTCTTTATCGTTATTACCTAATAAAATAGGTGAGAAAAACGGGTTTACATAATAGAATACGGAGTAAACAAAAAAAGGTTGGGGAGCTCCCTAACCTTTTTTTTGTTTACTTAATATCTATCACTTGAAAGCCATTGGCCGGAGGTATAGCTATTTGCATTGTGGGGTCGCATGCATCTCCTTCATTCACGGTAACTAATCTATCCTGAGTATGGGGAGCAGAAAGCCTAAAGGATCCAAATTTTTCGTATTCACAATCGTTTCCTAGGATGAACACATTTTCAATCACGTAAGAATAGATTACGCCATTTTCGGCTATTCCATTTCCGCTTCCAGTGATCGCAAAATCATCATCTGTAGTTGGGATGGTTTTTCTACCAGTGTAATTAATGTAGGTTAAGGAGGTATTGAAATAGGACTGGTTTTTGCCCGGTTTATCCCGATCTAATATGGAACCATTCTCAATGACCACATCAAATACCAAAGAGTCCGTAACGCTTTTTGTGACGGTCATGGTAATATTACCTGAAATGAATGTGTTGTCCACTTCATAATCTTCTAGACTTACTTCTATAATAGTACCCATGCTAGCGTATAA
>CAJXZP010000050.1 GCA_913062955.1 uncultured Flavobacteriales bacterium
GGAGCGGAACCACTGCTCCTGCTGGTTGGGCTTTATGCAATGGCGCTGGAGGAACACCTGATTTGAGAAATAGATTTGTAGTCGGTTCTGGAAGTACGTATTCCTCAGGAAGTACAGGAGGATCAACTACGCATTCACATACGGTAGACCCGGTAAGTACAAACACTAGTTCAAGTGGTTCTCACGCCCATACAGTGAATCCCGCAACATTTTACGCCAATATCGTAGGTGGTGGAACGGCTTCTGTTAATCCAAGTGCTGGATTCAACAGAATATCCGTTAATGTACCTTCTACAGGTACAACAGCACATAATGGGCACATACATACGGTAAACATTGCTTCGACACCGACAACAGCCGGCTCAAACCTGCCTCCGTATTATGCATTAGCGTACATTATTAAACTTTAATCCGTTTTGAAGTTTAATCTAAAATATATTTTCAGCATTAGCGCGGTATGGATGACATTCGGTCTGTCGGCCCAAGATTTATCTTCTTTGGGAACAAAGGATAGTTTGAGTGTATACCAAAAGGTAAAGAACAGTACCACTGTTCATGGTAATTTAGGAACGTCTTTTACAGCCTATAATGGATGGGGAGGGACTTCACGTAGAGATCCATATAATTATTCTCTTTCCGGTAATTTTTCGGTTAAAACACTGGATTTAGAATTACCATTTAGCTTTTACATTACCAATCAAAACTCGGACTTCAGACAACCATTTAACCAATTTGGGGTAAGTCCTAAATACAAAGGAGTAACAGGGCATCTAGGGTATAGAAGTATAAGTTGGTCGAGGTTTTCATTGGCAGGCCACACTTTTTTAGGGGTAGGAGTGGAAGCTAATCCAGGCATTTTCAGGTTGGGTTTTGTATATGGCAGATTCAGGCAAGCCATCGAACCAGGAGATAAAGACGGGTTGATTCCATCTTATAGAAGATTGGGGTATGCTTTTAAAGTTGGAGTTGGCGATGAAAAAGGATTCATTGACTTTATTATGTTACGAGGAAAGGATGAAACCAATTCAGTGTCTGGATTAATAGATTCGTCTGCCGTAACACCAGCCGAAAACTTAGTTTTTACTTTGGTGGGGCAACGTAAATTAAGCAAGGAGATTTCTTTAAACTTTGAAGTTGCTCGTTCGGCTTATACAGAAGATACCCGAGCTAACCCCACGGAAATTAACTCAGAAACAACGAGAATCTATGGGGGGTTAGGAAATATATTTACTCCAAAAACAAGTTCGTCTTACAACAACGCGTATTTATTTACCTTAAACTTTACGCCCAAGAAAGTGAAAACAGCGCTAAAGTATAGAAGGGTGGAAGGGTCATTCAAAACCATGGGCTCCTATTTCTTTAATAATGATTTGGAGGATATAACGGTAAATTTAGGAAGCTCATTCTTTAAAAGTAAAGTAACGTTTAGTGGATCTTTCGGAGTTCAACGAAACAACTTGAAAGAAACTGAGCTTACGCAAACGTTACGAACGATTGGGTCTGCAAATGTATTTTGGATGGCCAGTAAGAAGTTGAATTTTGGTTTGAATTTCTCCAATTATACCTCAACTCTTTCGGCAGTGCGAGATGTATTAACAGATAGTATTGAATTCTTTCAAGTAACTAATAATTATAATCTCACGTCAAATTACAATTTTGGAAAAGATGGTGTTAATCAATCCCTTTCATGGAATTTAGGATATCAATTAGCCAATGCTAGAAGTGAATACAATGTATCGGATGTGACCACATCTTTCAATAATGTTAATCTGAATTATCGTTACAAACGAAAATCGAGTACTTGGGGATTTAATGCCGGAATCAATTACACACAAATTAATAGTGTAGAAAACGAATTAATCAATCTAGGTCCAACCCTTGGCGTTAAGAAATACTTAAACCACAAGAAGGTTAAATTGAGTTTGGCTAATACCGTGCTTCAACAAATTGTAAATGGAGAAAAGCAAACCTTGGTCGACATTATCAAGTTTGGAGCAAATTATAGTCCATCGAAGAAACACACTGTTGGGTTAGTGGGTAATTATTTAATCAGAATTGCTCAAACAAACTTGGTGAATGATTTTTCTGAGATAAGAGGTACAGTAAGATATCAATATAGGTTTTAGAGAGAATGAGAAAAAGAATTAATATATTGAAATACAGCGGCTTGCTTTTGTTGGTGTTCATAATCCTTGGTAGTTTAACAACTAAGGCTCAAGTGATTCAGCCGGTTACTTCAAACTTTTTTATTCAACCCCCTTATTCTATTTATTTATCGAATTATTTTATTCAGGGAAATGAAAGAATGCAGCTAACCGCTGTATTTAATGACTTTAATGAAGTATCAATGGATGTTAAATTAAGAATTACCATTTCGGGAAATGGAATTAATTTGACGACAAAACCAAACTATTCAAACGGTTTAATTACTCTAAACCCGGGAGCTAATAGCATTGATGCGTCCATTTTATCTTCCTATTTTGACTTCAATAATTTTAATGTTAGTGGAATTGACCAAACTCAATTACTCCGATCTGGCGCTTTGCCAGAAGGGTTTTACAGCTTTGAAGTTGAATTTTTAGATTTTCAAACCGGACTAAAAATCTCCAATGTAGGGATGGCTTCTGCGCTATTGATTAAAAACATGCCACCCTTATTAACGTTGCCAAGTAACGAAAGTGCAACCCCCGTAATTAACCCTCAAAATATTTTGTTTCAATGGCAAACTATTTCAGATCCTAGCATAAATACGGCCTATGAATTAACGCTTGTTCAGGTGCCTGATGGCATTAATGCAAACGATGCAATTAATGGAACTGGAACCCCGATTTTAGATGCAGAAACGGTTAACGGTACCGTGTATAACTATGGTGCAACCAATGAGCAATTAATCTTAGGGTATAAATATGCGTGGAGAGTGCAGGCTTATGATGTGAATAATCTTTCCATTTTTGAAAACAACGGGTTAAGTGAAGTGTATGAATTCACGTACGGGTTTTCGCCAAATGGGCAGATAGAATTAACGCTTCCAGCGGATAGTGCCATTGTTCCTAAAAACAATCTCTACTTTCAATGGGGTGGACCTTCAAATGGGATTACGGGTACCGCAATTGAATATGATTTATTTGTAGTGGAAGTAAATGCCGGTCAAACATCGGAGCAGGCAATGTTAAGCAACCCCGAAGTTATTTTGGAAACTTCACCAGAACTATATTCTCTTTCAGGCTACAGTTATTCGCATTCCTCAGCATTGAAAGATGGACAAAAATATGCTTGGAAAGCAACCGCTACAGTGACTGATATTGAAGTGGCTACAAGTGGCGTTAGAACTTTTTCAACAGCACCCGATATTGAGACGATTTATATTGGTACCCATGAGTTGCTATTAACCCACCTAACGAACCCAAATCCACAGGCATTGGCAGGAACTGGAAATGTTAAATTTAACAATTCAGGTACGATGTTACCCGTGAGTTTTACGGATTTGGATGTGCGTAAAATTGCCGGTCGTTGGGCGTTACAATCGGGGGAGATTATTAACGACTTATCCAAGTCCATTACCATCGATTTACCAAACGGTATGGATACGGCCACTTTTGTTTCTACGAAAGTAAAATTGGGTAAATCAGGTTTGTTTTTGAATGGCGTATTAAAATATTATTTGCCGTTTGAAGCGGATAGTAGCTTTTTGACCACTCAGGCTGGATGGATGATTTATGACAGTTATCAATTGATCGGTAGTCTCCCATTATTTGCGGATAAAACCTATGAGCTTTCTGACCCAATGGGGTACAGTTTAAACCTGATAGCGCCATCTAGAATTGATATTGTAAACAATACGGCAGCTGTTTACTTGGATGGAAAGATGAGTTTGCCAACACAATTAGCAGATGCCGAAGGAAATAGAGTCGAAATAGCGTTCGCTCAGCGACAAGATTTAAACTCATTCACGCATTCGAATGCTAGTTTAACAAAGAATATTGAAATTGGTAGTGGTACCGGTTTTTTGATTCATCCTACAGCTTACCAACTTGATTTTGATAAACTTTCTTCCCCAACTCATAAAACGGATTCACCCGAATGGAATGGCTTGTATGTGACAGAATATGAATTAGTTCACAATTTTAAGAGTGATCATGCTTCCAAATTAGTAATAGTAAATAAGAAAACGACTCATACAAAATCAGCGGAGTTTGCTACCCTCACATTTGAAGGAATTGATTTGACGCTTACGGATGATTATTCCACATTAAATGAAACCAATTATGCAAATTTTAAAGGCTTGAATGGAGAGTTGAAGGCTTTGAATTTGACTGTAGAGAAAAGTACTTTGCTTAATTCTACATTACTCGGAACATCAAAATCTGCGGTAATTGGAACCTATGATTTTGAGTATCAAATCGCCTTAAGTGGCGATAGTGCTCAATACTCTAGTTTCTTATTTGACAATATAAAAGCAGCGGCAACAACGGTTAGCTTAAACCTACAATCCATTAATTTTACGAATGGAGATTTAATGGTTGCAGATGGAACCTTTTTGTTAGGCTCTTCAGATACCATTCCACTGCAATTTGCAGATATTAAATTATCAGCGGTCGGTAATGAATTAATAATTATCGATGGTGTGGCAGAACAGTCGTTGAGCAACTTCACCATTACCCGATCTAGTTTTGATTTAAATCCAACTAAAACGAAGATTGATAAAGAAGGAATTGGATTGTTTTTCATAGGCGAAAAATGGAACTTGCCCTTAGCCTCTGAAGATGGTGTTACAGAAATTCCATTGACAGAAAAATGGTTGAATTACGAAGGTTTTCAATTGAATGATACCCTATTTGCGACAGGAATAAGTTCTTTTGATTTGCTAGACCCCGCTGGATTTAGATTGTCTATTAATGATAAAGCCTATTTATTACTGAACGACAAAGCCACTTTCAGTTATACTGGAAATGTTCTGCTGCCTAAATTTGGTACGCAAACAACAGGAATAACGGTTCCATTCGTGAATTTGGGTTCGTTGGAAACCATCAATTACACATTTACGGATGCAGCTGAAATTATTTTATTGGATAAAATTGGATTTCTAGTAAAACCGAAAAAAATAAGCATTGATTTTAACGAAAGTGCAAGCCCTGGGGTGAAGAGCGGCTCCGCCTTTTGGAAAGGAGCATACTTTACAGAATTTGAAAATGTATTGACAACTGATTTAGGAGGAGATGGAACTTATATATTAAAAGAGGGTAAGAATATTCAGGTCACTTCAACTTCTACGAAGTACCTATACGTTGACAATAATGGTTTTACCTACAAAGTAAATGGCAGCGGTGCAACAGGTGCTGTTAAAGACAGTTTAAAATATCATGGCTTTAATGGAAAATTAGATGATTTTAATATTTTCATTGAAAACAGTAAATTTAAAAGTGGGGCGATTAACGGTTCACTGGTAGTTCCAATTATTAGTCAAACCACAAGTTATGCCTATAGCGCTAACTTAACCAATAGTGGATTTAATAATGCTGTTTTTGCATCTAATGGAATTCAAAATCAGAGTAAAACGTTTAATTCTGGTAAAGCACAAGAGGTAGTGATTACCGTTAATTCTGCCAATTTCCAGGATAATGGAGATATCAAATTTGACATTGGTCTGTCTTTTACAGATTATAAATTGGACATCCAGAGCATGGATGATTTTATTTATAATTCAGCAGGTAAGGTGGGGTTCGGTTCTTACAATGGAGCGCATGTTTTAAGCCACCAAGTTTCTGGAGATGTGGGTGGCGTTTTTCCTTTTGTAGCTTCTCACGTTAAGGCTAAAAAAGTAGGCGATGAGGTATATGGTTTTGAGGTAGATGGAGTCGTTACAGTGGCGGATAACCTTTCGGGGAAAGGGGGCGTAATTGAAGCGAGTTTTGTCTCTACGTTTTCAGATAACTTATCGGATGTTCAGTTAGTTAATTTTGTGAATATTAATTCTTCATTAACTTCTTTTCAATTAAATACTCCGGTAGCCATTGAATTAGGTCCAGTAACTTTTGAAGCGGATTTTAGTTATTTACAAGATGATCCAATCTACGGAAATAGCGTTCAAGCATTTCTTTCTTTAGATCTTAAAGTTCCAACCCCGTTTAACGCCATGGGGAAAATTGTGGTGGGAGAAAAAGAAGGCACAAATTATTGGTTTGCTCAAGTTGGTGCTGGAATTTTAGAAAATTTCCCAGCTGATTCGGCATTAAGAGTTCAACGAGACAAAGCGGCTGCCGATGCTGCGGCTAGTGCTGCCTCAATGCCTCCACCGCAAGGTCCAGGGAAGGCTGCTCCGGGCCAAAAGAAAAAGCTTAGTACTTTTAAAGGAATACCATTGGGGCCCGTATTCTTAACCTCTTTCGAGGGAAGAATTTATCATCACATGAATCACGTAGATGGCGGGAATATCTCGGATGCTGATTATGTTCCAGACGCAAATATTGAATTTGGATTCTTCGTTAAGATAGGAGCAGTGGATGCCACCACCAATGGCGGGGCATTTAGTGTAGATGGCTCTATTGAAGCAACTTTTAATTCAGCCGGATTAAATACACTTGCCATTGCAGCAGATGTGCTTGTTGGAAATTCAACGACCGATGGAGGAGGTGGGGAATCATCTGCATCCGCTATTCAAGTATCTGGAACCATGACCTTGAATATTCCTGAAGAGCGTTTTACGGCTACCATGGAAGCGGACATTTCGAATGAAAGCTTTTGTGCCGCAGGAACATTCTTTATTGATGTGAGTCCTACGATTTTCGAATTAAACGTAGGGACGGAGGATAATAAGATAAGAATTACTCCAGGATGTGCCGGCTGGGGAGGTGTTGGATATGTACTTATTGATACTTCTGAAATTGAAGTAGGGATTGGTGTTTCATTAACCGCAGAAGCTGGAACCGGTGAGCTAGGATGGGGCCCCGTAATTTTTGAAATTGACGCTTCCGTTGGGGTTGAAGGAGGTTTGATAGCTGCTTTGGAATACAATCCAGAAATTAAGTTCCTAAAAGCTGGGATTTATATAAGTGCTTGGGCAAGCATTGATGTGTCCTATGTTGTTTTTCTTGTTCCAGGTGAATTCAATTTAGCCACCGCTTCTTTAGCAGGAAACTTGACCGTGTATTTTGAGCCAGTAAAAAAATTGAAAGGAGACCTTACAGGTAGTTTAAGCATATTAGATGGCACGTTTGTATTCGATTTTGAATTGCCAATTAACGAAACATTGTAATGAGAAAGTTAGTATTCATATTATTTATTTTATCTGCTTTTAATGGGATTGCACAAGAAGGTAATATCTCCTTTTTTGGTAGAGCAGAAACAGCCGGAAAAGTGCATTTAAAATGGTTTAATGCGGTTTTATATTCTACGGAAGAATATACGATTGAACGAAAATCTAAAGGTGGCAATTTTGAGCCATTGAATGCAACTCCTATAACTTACGGAAATTCTACCAAGCCCACTAAACACAAATCGATTGCCTTAATTGCATTAGCGGATAGTATCCCTTATTTGCAGTTAACAGGTTTGGTGAAATTAACCGTATTCTTAAGCTTAACAACCGATAATGAGTTGGCCGAATATTTCGGAATGTACTACTTTGATGAAAGCGCTCCTTCTGGAATGGTTACCTATCAATTGAAAAACAAATCGGGGAAAGTAATCGCAACAACGGAGGTGGATGCTTCTAAAAAGGAAATTTTACCAGCGCCAATTAACTTTACAGCTACTCCAAAAAATAAGAAGGTTCTACTAAACCTGGAGGTAGAGAATAATCGTTTTTATGGCTATGATTTGGAGAGAAGTACTTCTGCTACGAGCGGATTTAAAACCTTGAGTAAAGAACCGTTTATAGCATCCACTACCGGGGAAGAGCCGTATTTCTATGAAGACCTAAGGTTAGAAAATGAAACCCCGTATTACTATCGAATTATTGGATATGATTACTTCGGTATGCGAAGTAGTTACACAAAAATTCTTTCGGCTATTCCAAGTGATCAGTCTGCGCCAAGAATGCCAGATTTAATGGAAGTGGAAAGCGGAGAAAAAAGTGTTTTATTGAATTGGCAAGTCTATGATGCAAAACGCATTTCTCATTTTAACTTATATAGAGCTTATAAATATGATAGGGAGTCCGGTTATACCAAAATTAATGCAGCTCCAATTTCGGTATCTACCACAAGTTATGAGGATTTTCCAACGGAAACGGGATTGTATTATTATAAATTAGAGGGCGTTGGAAATAATGGGAAAACCACATTGACCAAAAGTAATTTCGGGGAATTGAGAGATTTTACGCCTCCTGCAATTCCAACCGGATTAAAAATTTCTGCGGAAAGTGGAAAATTTAAATTGGAATGGAACCCGAATAAAGAAGCCGACTTTATGGGGTATTGGATATACCGAACAACGACTCCAAATTCCAAAATGTACACGTTAATTAATGCGAAACCGCAAACGAAAAATAGCTTTGAAGACGTGTTGCCCAAACAAGCAAAAAATGCGTTTCGATATTATGTATTGGCTATTGATAGCAATGAAAATATTTCGGAAAGGTCTGAAATTGTCATTGGGAAAATGCCCGATGTAATGGCGCCAGCTGCTCCATTTTTGAAATTTGTAAGAGTGGCTGATTCCACCATAAACTTAGAGTGGCAATCTGCTTTAACCGAAGATATTCAAAGCTTTAAAGTGCTGAGAGAAGTAAACGGTAAAGTAGACACCGTTGCTACTTTAGGAAATAACACGTTTAAGATAACAGATAAGCCCCCATTCAATACGTCCCTAAACTATACTGTTTTAGCAACCGATAGTAGCGGAAATGTCTCGGAGGCTTCAAATTCAATTTCTGCATTTGTAAAAAAGATTAAAGCGGTAGAAAAAGTGGCTGATTTTGAATTGACTTCGAATAGTGAGAATCCTAATGTCCATTTAAAATGGGAAGTAAAAAATGCGGCCGAATTGAAAGGGTTTATTGTCTATAGAACCCTAAAAGGTGCGAAATCTTGGATGCCAATTTCTTCGCTTTTGATAGAAGGAAACTATGAGGATTCGTCCGTTAAAAATAAGAAGAGTTACGAATATCAAATACGAACTTATGCTCAAAACGGGCAAGTATCCGTAAGTCCAACTAAATCAATATTAGTACAATAATGGAAAATAGAATTTTATCCATATTCATTTTATTGCTTGTAGGATTGGGTATTTCGCCTCTTCAACTTAACGCGCAATTTTTTAATAATGGTGCGCAAGTAACCATTGTAAATAATGGGGTTTTATATGTTGACGGTGATTTAATTAACCAACGAAGCAGTGGAGGAGTAGCTAATTTTTCTGCTGCTTTAGGAGCACAAATGGTCGTTACCGGTAACTTAATTAATAACAGTGGTACCGAGTTCTTCTTTTCTAGCGATAGTAGTTTGGTTATCATGAAAGGAAGTAGCTTACAATTAATTCAGGGAACCGATAGTGTTAACTTTTTCAGACTTCAAATTGCAAACACCTCAGATTCAATACGATTAGAACGCTCTATATCTGTCATTGACTCCCTATTGATGCAGAGTGGATATGTAAACTTGAATGGACAAGACATTAATTTAAATGCCACAGGCTCTTTAACCGGAGAAACAGCGAATACTTTCATTTTTGGAGATTCAGGTAAAATATTTTTACAACGCCCAATTCCCGCTAATTCAAGTCCAGAAAATATTGGAGGTCTAGGCGCTGCTATTCAATCCAATAGTAATTTAGGACTAACAACAATTACGCGTTCACACCAAGCGCAGAATGTAACAACTGTTACCACCGGATTTAGATATTTTGAGATCACCCCCTCTTTTGCAGTTACCGATCAGACTTTAGTATTTAACTATTTCGATCATGAACTAAATAACATTACAGAAAACGATTTACAGATATATCATTCGCTAGATTACGGGCAAAATTGGACCATTCAAAACGCAACAAAAAATACCGCCTTAAATACCTTAAGTAGCGTTACTTCACCATTTCCTGCACGGTTTACTATGGCAGAGGATGTGTGTAAATTAAATCCGTTAGTCGTTGATTTAGGAAATGATACGGTTCTTTGTACAGGGGATTCAATTACCTTAAATGCATTAAATCTGGGGTCTGATTTTAGCTGGAGCACCAATGAAACAACGCAAACCATTAAAGTGGTAGCGGGTAGTTATCTTGTAACGGTTACTTCCGCTATAGGCTGTACTGGAATAGATACTATTCTAATTAATCAATCCCCGCAACCCATCGTTCAAACTTCTAATGATTCTGTGGTTTGTTCAGGTGTATCGTTAACCATAGGCGACTTAAATGCACAGTTACCAAATTTAAATTCGTATGTATGGAATACAGGGGCAACGACACAAACCATTTCTGTAAATACGGTAACAGCTAGAGTGGATACCTTCATATACACCATCACAACTCCTGTAGGTTGTTCCATTACAGATTCCATACGCATAGAAATTAACGACCAACCTATTGTTAACTTAGGAAATGATACCGCTTTATGTCAAACGGAAATAGTGACGCTTAACGCTACAAATGCAGGTGCAACTTACGTGTGGAGTACAGGAGTAACAACTCCAACCATTCAAATTTACGCAACGTCTACTTATTCGGTTACTGTTGCAAATGGAATTTGTCAAGCCATTGATACGGTAGAGGTAATCAAGAGTAATCTAATTTCAAGCATTCAAAAAACGGACATTAACTGCTATGGAAGTACAAATGGAACGGCAGAAGTAACGGGTTTAAATGGTGTTCCAAGTTATACGTACGTGTGGAATAATAATGCGACTACAAAATCAATTACCAACTTAGCTACTGGAATTTATTTCGCAACAATTACAGATTCAATTGGGTGTACGATTGTCTCCGATACGATTACAATTTTAGAACCTACTGAAATTACCTTAAGTTTTGCATTAACCAATGAATCGTGTATTACCGGAAACGATGGCGCAATTGATTTAACGGCAACAGGAGGAACAGGAACCTTGAGTTTTAATTGGGACGGAAATAGTACGACAGAAGATCAAAATAATTTAACTGCCGGAATACATATCGTGACCGTTACCGATGGAAATAGTTGTACAAAAGTAGATTCCGTCACGATTATTCGACCAAATGGTTTTACCACCACACAAAATTTCACGAATATTTCGTGTAACGGAGCAAATGATGCAAGTGTAAATTATAGTTTATCCGGAGGAACTGCTCCATTTACTTTTGCATTCAGCAATAGCTCTGCTGATTCCATTCAATCCAACTTATCTGCAGGAACGTATACCGTTTTAATACAAGATGCCAACAATTGTAATTATCGAGATACCGTTACCGTTATTAATCCACCCGTAATTTTCAGTTCTTTACTAGGTACAAATTTGACTTGTTTTAATGATGGAAGTGGCGCAATTAACTTAATCCCAAGTGGCGGTACGGTTCCACTTACATTCAATTGGTCTACTTCTACAAGCGCATCTACCTTCGCTACAAGTGAGGATTTATCACATGTGAGTGCCGGAAATTATAAGGTAACAATCACGGACGGGAATGGGTGTATGAAATTAGACTCGCTTATTTTAACCGAGCCAATGGTACTAAGCTCAAGTTTAACCCCTCATGCGGTTTCTTGTAACGGAAGTTCAAATGGAAGCATAAGTTCTTCCGTAATAGGCGGTACACAACCGTATACTTATTTATGGTCGAACGGATGGACCACAAGTTCAATTTCTAATTTAAGTGCAGGTAATTACCGGGTAACTGTGAGTGATGTTAATGGGTGTCAGATATTAGATTCTACCGTTATTACGGAGCCTGCTGTTCTTGCAGTTACATTAGATAGTTCGTCTAGTGTAAGCTGCTTTGGTCTTGCAGATGGAAGTGTTTTTACCACAACATCAGGTGGAACAACTCCCTATACATTTAGTTGGAATAATTCGGCAACCACGGATGACATTTCAAATCTAATTCCAGGAAGCTATACATTGATGGTAACCGATGCATTTGGGTGTCAGGATTCTGTGAATTCAATAATTACAGAACCCATTCAATTAACTTCTTCCATCAGCGCAACAAATGTTTCGTGTAATTCAGGAACCGATGGAAACATTGACTTAACCACAAACGGAGGAACAACTCCTTATAACTATTTGTGGTCTACTTCTGGAACAACAGAAGATTTAAGTAGCGTTGTTGCGGGAAATTATAAAGTGACGATTACGGATGGAAATGGGTGTCAGAAATTAGATTCTGTTAGTATTACAGATCCTGCAGTAATTACTTTATCCATTACAGGTACGAATGTTAGTTGCTATAATGATACAAATGGAATGGCAGATTTAACGGTAACTGGCGGAACAACTCCTTACGCTTATTCGTGGTCTAACTCTGCAACAAATCAAGATATTTCGATGGTTTTGATTGGAAATTATTTGGTGACTGTAACCGATGCAAATAGTTGTTCTAAAATGGATTCCATTACAATAAGGCAACCGGATAGTTTGAGCATTTCGGCTCAAGTTTTAAACGTAACTTGCTTTGGAACGTTAACAGGAGCAATTGATTTAACCGTTACCGGTGGAACTTCTACGTATTCGTATATATGGAATAATGCAACTTCAACCGAAGACCTGTCCAATCTACAAGCCGGAGCTTATCAAGTTACCTTGACAGATTTGAATTCTTGTAGTAAAGTGGAATCGTTTACAATTACAGAAAACGCTGACTTATTGGTTTCAACTTCGGTTGCAAATTCAACGTGTAACCAATCGGATGGAAGTGCAATTGCAACGGCCTCGGGTGGAATAACACCCTATACTTATTTATGGTCTGGAAATGGGGTGACTACGCTAGCTAATCCAAGTTTAGCAGGAGGTAATTATACGGTAATTGTAACCGATGGGGTGGGTTGTCAGGATTCAGCTGTAGCTAGTATTGGGAATATATCTGGTCCTTCAATAACATTGGATAGCATTCATAATGTGAATTGTTTTGGAGATAGTTCTGGGTTTGTAAATGTGACCATTAGTGGAGGTGCCTCACCTTATATTTATGCTTGGAGTAATGGTGCCTCTACCAAAGATATTGGGATGCTACCGGCAGGAACGTACAATTTATATGTAACGGACAATACCAATTGTGTGGCCGTTCAAAGTTATACGATTACTCAAGGAGATTCTATTCAAATGGCTTTACTGGGAACTAATGTAGGTTGTTTCAATGCAATGAATGGAGGTATAACCTCCAACCCAATAGGCGGATCAGGTCCATTCACTTATTCTTGGTCGAATTTAAGTACTTCGCCAAATTTGAATAATCTAGATACCGGTCTTTACATTCTAACAATTCAAGACAGTTTAACATGTACAGCTTCGGACTCTGTTCAAATATCTCAACCGGATTCATTGCAAGTAAGTCTTGTCCTATCGGATGTTACGTGTAACGGATTACTGGATGGAAGTATTGACTTAATGGTAACAGGAGGAACAGGAACGTATACTTACAATTGGAGTACTTCAACTAACTCTGCAACCATCGGAATAACACAAGATATTTCAAATATGGCAGCGGCCAGGTACTTGGTTACCATCACCGATGGCAATACCTGTAGTCGTATTGATTCTGCTACAATAGGACAACCAATGCCACTTGTTTATACCGATTCCGTTACGCTAATAAATTGTGGGGGAGACAGCAGTGGGGCAGTTATTCTTACCGTTTCAGGGGGTACAATACCCTACACATATAATTGGGCGAGCGGAGAATCCACTGCGACAATTGATACGTTGAATATCGGAACTTATGCCGTTACCATTACGGATAATAATAGTTGTAGCTTGACTAATTCATATTTTATAACGCAACCTTTAGTATTTAGTTTATTCGTTTCATCTACAGATATTACGTGTAATGGTTTGGCCAATGGTACTGCTATCGCATCTACAACTGGAGGTTCAGGTCCAAAAACTTTTGCTTGGAGTACTTCGATAAGTGCAACAACCATAGCTACTACGGCATCGGTTTCCAGTTTATCAGTGGGTAGGTATTATGTTACTGCAACCGATAGTTTAGGTTGTTCTCAAATTGATTCGGTTGCTATTGTAGAACCCACATGGCTGACTTCAACACTTGATTCCACTAATCTAAGTTGTAACGGAGATTTTAGTGGAAGTACTGATTTGACGATTACTGGAGGAACAACTCCGTATACTTTTGCATGGAGTACTTCTACAAGCTCAGTAACCATTGCAATCACTGAAGATGTTTTAAATCTTGCCGCAGCCACATATTTGGTTACCATCACTGACGGGAACAATTGTCAAATCATAGATTCTACTTCCATAAATCAACCCGATACAATAGGGCTTTCTGCTTCCGTTCAGCAAGTGCTTTGTGCCACAGATTCAAGTGGAACAATTGCATTAACACTCACAGGAGGAACTCCGATTTATTCCTATGTCTGGTGGAATGGATCACTTACAGATTCCATATCGAACTTAATTGCAGCAACGTATTCTGTAACGGTAACGGATGTTAATTCGTGTTCAAAAACAGCTTCTTTTCAAATCACTGAACCAGCTGTTTTAAGCGTTTTATTAAATGCGTCATCCGTAAGCTGTGGCGGAGATTCAACTGGAACCATTACTTCGGTAGTTAACGGAGGGGTTGCACCTTATAGTTATGACTGGTCCAATGGAGAGGTTTCTAGCGCTATTCAAAATTTAATAGCCAGTACCTATTACGTGACCGTTTCAGATGCAAATGGGTGTCAATTAGTAGATACAGCGGATGTCAATCAAAATTCAATCGTTCAAGCTGCCATTTCAAAAACAAATATTTCTTGTCATGGAAGTGCAAATGGAACGTTAAATGTCACTGTTTCTGGGGGAAAAACACCTTACTCATATCTTTGGAATGACTTTTCAACTTCGCAAAATAGAAACAACTTAAATTCCGGAATTTATTTGCTTACCATTACCGATAACTTGGGTTGCTTCGTGGAGCTTTTCGATACCATTGTTGAACCTTCGGAAATCACAGTAGTGGCAGACACACATAATGTGAGCTGCTCAGGAGCAGGGAATGCTTCCATTAAACTGTCTATAAGTGGGGGAGTGGCCCCTTATTCTTACAATTGGAGTAACTCCTCCACTACAGATAGCATTGGGGGCTTAGCAGGAGGAACTTATTTAGTGACCATAACGGATCAGAACTCTTGTGCAACAACAAGATCTTATAACCTGACCAATCCGGATCCAATTCAATGGAACACAACGGTCGCAAACATTGGTTGTGGTAGTTCCGCAAATGGCGGTTCCATTCGTATAGCGGCAACTGGCGGAACAACTCCCTATACCTATACTTGGACTAACGGAGTAACTACCGCTTTCAATGACAGTTTAGGAGTTGGTAATTATTCGGTGACGTTATCCGATGCCTCCGGATGTGTATCAAGTGCTAATTTTACCATTCATTTGGAAGGGAATCCAATATTTGCTAGGTATTTAAGCGCAAGTTTTGCAACTTCTAATGATACCATAAGTTTTGTGAATTTATCCTACCCATCTCCAGCTGCTTATACATGGGACATGGGAGATAGTATTGTTTTGAATCAGACAAATGTGCTCCATTCTTACCAGTTTGTACAAACTTTTAATGGAGATTCCAGCTATTATGATGTACAACTTGTAGCCGATAATGGCACGTGTATAGATTCTGTGAATAAGCGAATTACCATTCTAAATGTACTGGCAAAGAGGGAGGGCTCTGGTGCTATTTCCAATTCAAGATATGAAGCACCGTTTATTGAGAAAGTGAGTTTATATCCGGTTCCTGTAAGTGATGTCTTGAATTATAAGTTGTTACTTGGGCTAGAAGACGAAATGACGGTTCATATTTATTCGCTTGATAGGAAGTTATTGAAAACGTATAGTTTAAGTAAAGCGAAAGAGCACGAAGGCACATTTGAAATTTCTGAACTTGCAACTGGGCTTTATATTATTACGTTTTATACGAGCACAGATCACCAATCCATTCGTTTTATAAAAATGTAATAGAAAATGTGTAGCCGTTTTTTGAGAGGAGGTGCAAGCAGCTTAGTAGAAGTAGGGTAAGTGCCGGATAGCTATGTTATTAACCGCTAAACTATTGGTTTTAGCGGAGCTTAGCCTTTTTAGGATTACATAACCTAAATCTTCCTAGCATGGATGCAATAGGATATTTTGGTATCACATAACCTGGAGCAAAAGTTATGGAGCAAACCCTTTTACCTTTTTAGATCCCCCGGAGTCTAAACCTCGGACGCCTTAATTTTAACGCGTGTTAGCTACCGTTATTTCTTAATTAATAGTAGAAAACCTTTATCTGGGTTAAATTGTATGATAACATTCTTTAGTTCAAATCTGTCCTCATTGACATATGGTATTGATAGCTTTTTAAGCTCTTCCTCTGAGTACATAAATACATTTTTTATCTCAAGTTGTTCACTTTTATATCCTCTCCCCTTTGGGCTACTAACGTCTTTCACTTTTCCACGTACTTGCCCAGAATCCAGATGGATAATTAGATATTTCGTATTCAATCTTCGGCCATAACTAAGATATAGAAGTGAATCATTGTAAAAATATGATTGGTGTAAATATGTCCATTTATGATATTGAAATTCACTTTGAATTGAATTACTATTTAGGTCAATAATGTAATTATGTGAGTGCTTATGCAATCCATCTTTGAGTGAAAATTCTAATAAAACTTTACAGGAATCTTCGCTTAATAAAGCGGAAAACAAATGTGATATATTAGAATTATCTAAATCTAGGGTTGTTGTTTCTTGATTCGATCGACTAGTATTTTGTCCAATGGAGGCCAGAGTAAGCATGAGCAAAATATTTATGAATATTACTTCTTTCATGGTAGGAATGGGTGCTATCGCTACCCTATTTCGGCAATAGCTCAGTACACGTATGGTAAGTGCCGGGTAACTTTATTAATACCGCTAAACTACTGATTTTTTCGGAGCTTAACCTTGCACTGAACCTAATTAAGATTGCGGAATCCTAATCCCCCGGGCATGGATGCAATAGGATGTTTTGGGATCAGATACTCACTGAGTAAAAATTATGGAGCAAACCCAACTACCTTTTTAGATCCCCCGGAGCCTAGACTATACGCGGCATTAACTATAGGGATTGTTACTCGCAGTTAATAATATACGGATATTAAAATAAAGATACTAACCATCGCTATCGACAAGGATTGCAATATGTAGAACATCCATTTACTGAAATGTTGTCCTCTATTCTTTTCAATAATTGTCAGACCCATATTCCCTATACTAAAGCCAGGTAGAGGTAGGAGATTTATAATCCCAATGAACATTGAGGTAAGCGCTAATATGGAAAAAAGGACGTGTAAATTCTCAATTTCTGATATTGCCTTAAAACCTCCAACTTGTCCTTCACTTGGAAAAATTAATCTGGTTACCTGATTCCACATGATACCAAAGGCTGAAGGTATATCGGAAAGTCCTTTAGGAACTTCGGTTAATTTCACTTCATCGAAACTACCACCGACATATTCATTCGGATACATAATTGCTTCCATAGGAATTGAATTATGGTTACTCCAAATTATAGGCTTATCAGATTCATTAATAGATAATTCCCTGGTTATTCCATTTTTTTCTACAAGGACTTTTACCTGACCCTCTGGCAAAATAAGCTCCACAATATTTCTTGAAACTCGTCCTAATTCATTTCCATTAATGGATATAATTTTGTCCCCATCTTCGAATCCAATAGATTGCAAGTTTTCACTAAACTTCAAACCATAAATAGCGTTTTTATTTTCTATGTATCTAGTCGTACTAGTTAAGGTGAAAATCGAAACTAGAATAAATGTAAATAGGAGGGTGGTAATTATTCCAGAAAGTTGAAACAGGCTGTATTTCCAACTGAATTTATTTCGTTCAGCTAAATAGTAATCTTTGAATATCCATTTCGGTGCAAGGTTGCCCAAAAAATGGATCAAAATTGAGATAAATATCATATGTTTTTATAGCGAATGTAAATTCTGAGTAACGTTACCCTACTTCGACAAAAGCTCAGCACACGTATAGTTTAGTGCCGGGTAGCTTAATTAATGCCGCTAAACTAATGATTTTTTGCGGAGCTTAGCCTTGCGCTGAGCCTAATTAAGATTATGGAATCCTAATCTCCCTGGCATGGATGTAATAGGATGTTTTGGTGTCGGATAACCCGTAACCTAGACTATACCCAGCATTAACTATAGGTGTTGTAATAGCTAGTTTTTATTTCGTACTAGGGTTATATGTCCCAATTGACGCAAAAATAGTGAGGTAAGTATTGCCCGAGATAAAGTCAAAATTCACGTCTCTTGCAACCTTGTTTATCTGTTTTGGAGTCATTTTATTAATTCCACCTAATTTATTCAAGTCATCTTCAATTTGATCATCTCACTCTAAACCTCCGTCTTTCCTTCTTTTTAAATCACTACGTGTTTTGCCTTTTAAATCATTATTCATAATAAAACTCTTTTTCATTGTTACGGTGAGAATATCGTTAGGTGTATCAATGAATATTTTCTGACTGTTGGATTTCTTTGAAGGTTTTGGTTACCGTCTTTTTATCTGTTGAAGGTTTCCAGATGATAAAACAAATAATAGAATTATTAAATATCTCGGATGGTGCTTTTTAATGACTGGAAATTAGGGAAATAGTGTAATGAATTGGATTGTATTTACATACAATTCTATATCTTTAAAACTCAAATGAAAATGAACAAATAACAAAGGGTATAGAATTAAATCAAACTGTTCAATTATGGGTCTTAAATTTTCTTTTGATGAAAAACAATTCGATCGTTTTTTTTCGTTTTATGTTTTGATAAACAGGGAATTAACGGTTGTCTCTTTGGGTAAATCACTCAGGAAATTGATTGGTTTTAAAAAAAACAGCTCCTTCCATCAGTTCTTTTTAATTCTTCCACCTCATACTGGTTTAAATTCATTTGATGATTTATTAGCCCTTCAAAATGAACTAGTAGTTTTGGAATTATCATCCATGCAAGAATTGAAATTTAAAGGACAGTTTGAATTTTTAAAAGATACGGATGAATTATTGTTTTTAGGTTCGCCCTGGTTTGGTTCGGTGAAGGAATTTAGAGAAAATAACCTTAAAATTGATGATTATGCTATTCATAATCCGCTTGTTGATTTATTACATGTACGGAACCCAGTTGAAGGTTCCAATATAAAATTAAAAGAACTTGCGACATTAAAGGAGCAAAAAAATGCGTTAAAGGGTATCAATTCTTTTATTGCCAATATGCTAAACCTCGTGATTATCGATGAAATAGTTTGGGCGATAATAGACTATGCTATAAGCCAATTCCACTTAGAAGATTGTGTTATTTATTTATTGGGTGAAAAAAACGTCCTTATTCAGAGAGCGGCTTATGGAAATAAGCGATTAGATGAACAAGAGATCCTCCATCCTATAAAAATTAAATTTGGACAAGGCATTGTTGGAAAAGCGGCAAGTACTGCTAAGCCAATAATAATCAATGATACTTCTAGGGTACCCGATTATATTGTGGATGATAAGATTAGATATTTAGAAATAGCCATACCCATCCTTGTAAATAGTGAAGTCATTGGGGTCATTTATTCGGAGTACAGTTCAAATTTTTTTTACAGTAAAGAGCATGTATCGAATTTTTTAACCATTGCGAATCTGACTGCAGTAAAAATTAAAAATGCTTTATTTCGGGAAAAACGTGACCAATTAGAAATAAAGCGTGATTTAGATAGGAAAAAGTATGTGAATCTTGTCGAAAATGCTAGTGCTCACATATATGAATTAAATTACAAAGGTTATTTTACCTATGCAAATCCTAACATCGTTAGGCTGTCTGGCTATTCATTAGAGGAGCTGAAAAAAAAGCATTATTTGGATTTGGTCGAAGAAAGTTTCAAAGATAAATTGCAAGCGATTTACAAAAAACAATTCGATCTAAAAAAATCAGAAATCTACATGGAACATCCTGTAGTCTCAAAAAATGGGAAGATACACTGGATTTCGCAAAATGTAAATTTTGGATATGATTCGGAAGGAAGACTGGAACAGGTCATTGTTATAGGAAGAGATATTACAAAACAAAAACTTACCGAAATCGCTTTGAAGAAAAGTGAAGAAAATAAAGCCAATCTTCAAAAAACGCTTATTGAAGAACAAAAAAAGTTTAAGTTGATTGTCGAAAATGTCAGTGTTCTCATAGCTGAACTCAATTACGAAGGGTATTATACTTATGTAAATCCTTTGGCCACTAATATTTTGGGCTATTCATTAGAAGAGCTAAAAAATAAACATTTTTTGGATTTGGTCGCAAAAAGTCACAAAGACAAAGTGCAAGCGTTTTACAAGAATCAATTAGCTGAAAAAATACCATATACCTTCTTGGAAATACCTATAACCAATAAAGAGGGTGAGGAGTTATGGTTTGGGCAAAATGTAAACTTCATATTTAATTCGGAAGGTGGATTCGAAAAAACCATTATTATAGGAAGAGATATTACAGAACAAAAACTTGCCGAAATCGCGTTGAAGAAAAGTGAAGAAAAACAACTCCTTTTTCAAAAAGAGCGTGCTAAAGAACAGAAAAAGTTTAAGACGATTGTCGAAGATGCTCGTGTTTTCATATCTGAACAAAATTACAAAGGTGATTTTACATATGCAAACCCTACAACCATCAAGAAATTGGGCTATTCCTTAGAGGAGATAAAAAAAATGAATTTTGTAGATTTTGTCGAACAAAGTCATAAAGGCAGAGTGCAATCATTTTTCCAGAATCAATTCACTAAAAATAAACCAGATAGCTACATTGAACTACTAGCACTCAGTAAATCAGGGAAGGAGATTTGGTTTGGGCATAATGTAAACTTCATGTATGATTCGGAAGGAAGAATTGAAAATATCATTACAGTAGCAAGAGATATTACCGAACAAAAACTTACCGAAATCGCTTTGAAGAAAAGTGAAGAAAATAAAACCCGTCTTCAAAAAATGCTTATTGAAGAACAACAAAAGTTTAAGTTGATTATCGAAAATGTCAGTGTTCTCATTTATGAATGCAATTACAAAGGTTATTTTACCTATGTAAATCCTTCCATCGTTAAGGTGACCGGCTATTCAATAGAGGAGCTAAAAAAGATGCATTATCTGGAATTGATCACAGAAGATTACAAAGACAAATTGAATGCGTTTTACCGGAATAAAATCATTCAAAAAATAGCAACTACCTACATTGAACATCCTATAATCTCAAAAAAAGGAAAGATACACTGGGTTGGGCAAAATGTAAACTTCATATTTAAGTCAAATGGACACATCAAAAATATCATTACTGTAGGACGAGATATTACAGAACAAAAAAATGCCGAATTTGCTCTGAAGAAAAGTGAAGAAAAACAACTCATTCTTAAAAAAGAGCATTTTGAAAAACAGGAAAGGCTTCAGATGATTGTGGAAACTGCCAGGGCTCTCATATCTGAATCGGATCACCAAGGTTATTTTATTTATGTAAACCCTGAAGGGGTAAAGTTATCGGGCTATTCTTTAGAGGAACTAAAAAAAATGAATTTTTTAGATTTGGTCGAAGAAAGTTACAAAGACAGGGCGTTCGCGTTTTTCAATAATATACTCGTTAAAAAATCAACCATGACCTACATTGAATTCCCTATACTTACTAAAAAGGGAGGCAAAGTGTGGCTTGGTCAAAATTTAACCTATAATTTTAAGTCGGACGGAAACCTCCAAAATGTCATTACTGTAGGACGAGATATTACAAAACAAAAACTTACCGAAATTGCTTTGCAGAAAAGTGAAGATGATAAAGCCATTCTTGTAAAAGCGCAAATTGATGAACTGGAAAAGCATCAGATGATTGTCGAAAATTCCAATGCTTTCATTTATGAAACCAATCACAAAGGTGATTTTACCTATCTAAACCCTGCAGCCATTAAGTTGTCTGGCTATTCATTAGAGAAGCTAAAAAAAATGAATAATTTGGATTTTGTCGAAGAAAGTTACAAAGAAAAAATAATAACGTTTTACAAGAATCTATTCAATCAAAAATTGTCACAGGGCTACATTGAATTGCCAGCAGTTAGTAAAGATGGAAAGACACACTGGATTGGGCAAAATGTAAACTTCGTATTTAATTCGAAAGGAAGATTCGAGAAAATCATTATTATAGGAAGAGATATTACAAAACAAAAACTTGCCGAAATTGCTTTGAAGAAAAGTAAAGACCAACAACTGATTCTTGAAAAAGTACATATCGATGAACTGAAAAAGTATGCGCATATTGTTGAAAATGCTAGTGAAATGATATTTGAAATATCTCGTGGGGGATATATAACATTTGTAAATAATGTGTTTTCTAAAAAAACAGGTTATTCCCTGAAAGATATAGAAAAAGTGCATTTTCTCCGAATGGTACCAGAAAAATTCAGAAACGAAGTATTGTCTAAATACACCAATCAAACTAATAAAAAAGTATCAAATTCATACATGGAAGTTCCAGTTATCCCTAAAAATGGAGAGGTGATGTGGGTTGGTCAAAGTGTAAATATGCGGTTTAATAAAGATGGTTTATTATTAGAATCTACGGTTGTTGCACGTGATATAACCAAACAGAAAATTGCGGAAGATAATAATTTAAAAATTCGAAGGACTTTAGAGGCAATTGTATTATCGACCGAAGAAATTTTATCCGGTCAAGATAACTTTGAAAAATCTATAGAGGAGGCTCTCCGAATTATAGGGGAGGCTGTTGAAGCTGACAGGGCCCATCTTTTTCAAAATCATGTAAATGAAAATGGAGTTATTATTGCATCTCAAAGTTTTGAATGGGTTAGAAAAGGAATCTCACCTCAAATTTCAAATCCTTATTCCCAGGATTTCCCCATAGCTATTTTTGAAGATCACATTTCTAAATTTTATATTAAAGAACCTTTTCAAATTGTCTTAAAGGACCTAAAGCATAATTCGGATTTAAAAAAGAGATTCATTTTAAAGCAAGTCAAATCCATTATGATTATTCCAATTTTTCATTTTGACAATTTTTGGGGATATACGGGATTCACTGATTGTCAAGTAGAGAGAAATTGGTCAAGTGATGTGTCGTTATTATTAAAAAACTTCTCTATTTCGATTTCCAAAGCACTCGAGAGAGAATATACAAGAATTCAGCTAAGAGATAGTGCGTTATTTCCTGAACAAAATCCAGATCCAGTTATCCGGATAAACAATGAAGGAAATATAATGAAAAAGAATCCTGCCGCTTCCAAACTTGCTCTTATTGAGTATAAAGGCCAAACCTACAATAATGATGAGTTCTATACATTAATAGCATCTCGTATCAATCACAAAGCAGAAAGATGGACCCTAGAAGCAGTTTCGAACACTATAAATTATTCTTTTGCTTGCGTACCGATACATACGAAAGGGTATATTAATATTTACGGAAGTGATATTTCCAAGCAAAAAAAATTCCAACAGCAAATAATGCGTAGCCAGAAAAAATATCGCGATGTAATAGATAATGCGTTGGCTGCAATATCTACTCAAGATATGGATGGAAATTTTTTAACAGCAAATCCAATATTTTACACGATGTTTGGATATAAACCAAAAGAAGTGATTGGGCGCCCTTTATCTGATTTTATTTCTCCCTTCGATAAAATGCTCTTTAAAAAAATGTACTTACAAAAAATAAAAGAAGAAAAAAAAATAACTGGAGTGTTCCAGGTAATCCATAAGAACGGAAGTGTCGTTTACACTTTGTTTAACAATTTTTTAAAGGAAGAGCCAGGAGAAGAACCATATGTTATTGCTTTTGCATTGGATATTACAAAAAGTGTTTTGGCACAGAAAGAATTAAAAGCGGCCAAAAAAATTGCAGAGGAACTGGCAGAAGTTAAACAGAATTTTTTGGCCAATATGAGTCATGAAATAAGAACGCCCATGAATGGAATTATCGGCATGACCCGTCAATTACAAAAAACTAAATTGAATGAAAAGCAACATACTTATTTAAATACCATTTCGAATGCCTCTGACAATCTTCTGATAATTATTAATGATATCCTGGATTTTTCGAAATTGGAAGCAGGAAAACTGTCCCATGAAAAAATTGGCTTTGAACCGAAATTTCTGATTAAAAAGGTCATTCAGATTATGAACCATAAGGCGGAAGAAAAAGGCCTTGTATTGACCAATTCATTCTACGGTTCTCAAGTGGCTCCAATACTAATTGGTGATCCCTATCGTGTTAACCAGATATTATTAAACCTTGTTTCAAATGCCATTAAATTTACAGAAAGAGGAAGAGTTGATATTAGGGTTAGCGTTTTTGAAGAAAACGAAATCAATCAACTCGTAGAAATTGAAGTATTGGATACTGGAATAGGAATGGCCCCATTATTTGTGAAAAATATATTTCAAAAGTTCAATCAGGAAGATACTTCCACTGCAAGGCGTTTCGGAGGATCGGGATTAGGTATGTGTATTTCAAAGGCATTAGTTGATCTTATGGGGGGGGAAATCTTCGTGGAAAGCGAAAAAGGAAAAGGGAGTGTTTTTAAAATAAGAATGAGCTTTCAAAAAGGAACAAAAGCGGATCTACCAGTTAAGAAGAGGTTGTCTATTAACACAGAAGAATTAGTGGGTAAAAAAATACTCCTTGTCGATGATAACGAAATGAACAGGTTAGTTGCAAAGACAATTTTGCGCCAGTATAAGGTACTGGTTACGGAAGCAGAAGATGGTGGTAAAGCAATAAAATTAATGGAGCAAAATACTTTTGACCTGGTACTGATGGATATTCAAATGCCCGAATTAAATGGGTATGAGGCCACGAAAATAATAAGAGAGAATTTAAAATCGGCTATTCCAATTATTGCTTTAACCGCCAATGCGATAAAAGGAGAAAATGAGAAATGTATGGATAAAGGGATGAATGATTATTTATCGAAACCCTTTGAAGAGGATGAATTGATTCTGGTGGTTTGCCGATGGATAGATGGGGCAAAAGGTGCTTTTACTTCTTCTAATGGAAATAGCAATCAAGTTCGTTTATATGATTTAAGTAAGCTTGAAGCAATGGCCAAAGGTAATCAAGAGTTTGTGGATGAAATGATTCAATTATTTATTAAACAAACTAAGATTTCTGTTTCCGAAATAAAAATTGCCTTTGAAACGGGTAATTACAGAAAAGTAAAAGCAATTGCACATCGAATAAAACCAAGCATTGATGCAATGGGTATTAGCTCATTGAAAAAAGAAATAAGAGAGATTGAAAAAAATGCAGAGGTATTTCAATCTTCTGATCAACTTGAAAATCTTATTTCCAAACTAGATACTATTTTAAATGAAGTTGTTAATAATTTAGAACATTAGGAATAACAATAGAATGGACAGGACTACTGCCATTGTTTTTTACCACCTTGTCTAAGGTGCCATGAATTTTCAGAACGGGTGTGGTGTGTGTTGGGTTGCAAATCCAATCGACTCGATGAGTCGATTTTTAGAACATAAATAAACGCAATGTTTCCCTTGTGCCACTTTGATAGAATGCCCTTGATTTCAAGTCGAAGCAAGTTCCTTTTCATATACTGAAATATCCTGCATTTTCATTATTAAGTGCTAGCTAAATCAGAGCATAGCAAATATGTCACTAGTGCCATTTAATGAAAAAAAAATCTGGTAATGTAAAGTCTTAAAACACGGCTGAAATGAGGTTGTTATCCTCGTTAAAAACGAGGATGAGAATCGGTTGTTTTGCAGGATGATTTCTTTCGTTTTACCAACATATAGTTTATTCTAAGAATTCCGAAAAATTGAGATGTATTAACCTTTAATCCTTGTTTAATGAGGGGTTTATGGCGTTTTTTATGACCTGCTTGTGGTTGAATAATATGGTCCTCTTTTATCCTGTAAATTTCTTTTTTTTTAGCTATTTTTCGTTTGACATATCGAGTTAAGAATTTGTAAGAAGCGTTCCGATGTAAATTATAGCCATTACAGGTGGTTTCAATAGCTGTCTCCCAACAAAAAAACTTAATGGGTAGGGGTGTGCTATTCGAAATCATACAAAACTCTTACTTTTTTTGTCACATTAAAACCCATGGATAAAAATATAAATTATCATGAACACACCAACGTACGATAAAATTTTTCGTAATTTATGGTTAACCGTATACGCCACTAGGAACGACCAGAGCATCAAAGTAAACCTAAAAATAGTGATGTAAAATACTACTTCAACCTCTAAAATATAATCGATGCTGATTTGAAGGAATTCATAAAAACCTAACAAGCTAAAAATTATCCCGCTTTTTTCATCCAGGTAAAGTTTTAAATCAATATTATTTATCAATTTGGGGAACAAAAAATCGCCCGCTATTTTAAAAACGAGCGCAGGAAGTAATAGTAAAAAAAAGGTCACCATGCTTTTATCGATGTATTGTAATCTTGGCCACACCAAGAACCAATTTATTATTAGCGAAATAAATAATATGATGGTCCATAAAGTATGTTCCCAATAGGGAATATATCGCCCCTTTCTTTTAAGCATACTACTCCATCCTTCAAAAAATTCAGCCACAACAAAAGCAAACACCATAGCCAAAAATATGGCTAGATATTCTACGTGCGAAAAACCTTTGATTTCCTCCATCATTTTGTATGCAATTGGTAGTGTCTAGAATTCATGAAAATTTATTGGCCTATTTTTTTTAATCACCACTAAAGATAAATAAAATCGAATAAAGCCCAGCAAATAAACTAATTAACATAGGAGCCAATATCAATAAAGCTCCTGAAAATGGATTGGTCACGATCAAAAAAATGACCCGCACATAATACGTTAGCCTTTTTTGTATTAAACTCTTTAAAAGAGTTGCCGGTTATTGGAAAGTACACTTCCTGTCATTTCTCCTACCTAATACATCCAAGAATGGATGACTAATTTTATTTTTTCTTTTTCCCGCTTACCATTCGAGAAACTAACCCTTGGTTATCGGTCATTTCAAAAATGAAAACGCCCCCCACATGAACCACCAGAAAAGCCAATAAATAGTAGTTAGATAACTCATGTATTTTTTCCATTGGTTTCTTCCATGATTTAGGCCAAGACAATAATCATTCCGGTGACTAAAGAAGTTACGACACAGATATAAAATATGATGTAGGTCCAGTTTTGAAATTTTCTTTTGCCCTTACTATTTCCTTCCTCTCCTTTTCGGAATAATGATCCTTTCATTCTAAAGATAGCCTAGCATGGTTTGAGAACATTCCAATGATTAAGTCAATTTATGTTGCCCTTAATATGGAAGTTATATTAAAAAAAACTTCCTTATTTATCGAATATTTTGGTGCTTGTGCCTAACGTTTCCCTCCTTCGGCAAAAGCGCAGCACACGTATGGTTTAGTGCCGGGTAGCTTTATTAATAACTGCTAAACTAATAATTTTGAGGAGCATAGCCTTGCGCTGAGCCAAATTAAGATTTCGGTACCCTAAATTTCCCTACATGGATGTAATAGGACATTTTGGTATCAGATAACCTTGAGCAAAAGTTTGGAGCAATCCCAAATACCTCTCTAGATACCCCGGAGCCAGACTCTACGTGGCATTAACTATAGGAATTGTTGGCTCCCGTTTTTTCGGAAGAAAAGGAACCTCCAGAGGTGCTTTGTCGGTTGAATATGGCAGAGGTTGCATTTCGGAAGGATAGACCATTGAATAGGTTTTTAGAGCTTGAATATCGGCAATGTGTTACTAGTGCCACTTTCATAAATTGCCCTTGATTTCAGATCGAAGCAAGTTCCTTTTCAATTACTGAAATATCCTACATTTTCATATTTCGGTGCTAGCTAAATCAGAGCATAGCAAGTATGTCACTAGTGCCATATAATGAAAAAAAAATCTGGTGATGGGAGCCAACGTTACGCTATGTTTAGTGCGGATTCGAAAGTTGGGAACTTTCGGATATGCACGAACCGAGCATAATTTTGGTTTTTGTTTTTAATTTTCTTCATCGGTTAAAAGCATAAAAGTAAAATTTTGCGGTTAACGAGCCTCTTACTTTCTGCTACCACTTTACTAAGCATTAAATATAGCGCGTGTTAGCTACCGTTTTATTATTTTCTCTTTAATTCCTTCTTCAAAGTCAGTGGAATATGTCAACTTAAATTCTGTTTTGGTTTGTTCAATTTTTATTTTATCAAAGTCAATCGGACCTTCACTTTCAAATATTCCATAATCCTTTTCAAAAATCACAAACTGTCTTTCCATTATTTGATATGAACAACAACGAGCCATAAAGCCTTGAAATGGAGTCGATATAACCACTCCATTTTTTTCAAACCCCTTGTCATTTGGAATTATAGGGAATAGAATAAAGGAAATAATTAACGCTCCGAAAATTCCACGAAATATTAATCCAACTATAAGTAGTATTGCTGCTATTGAATAAATTGAAAAGTATACGTTGATTTTTTTAAAAGGTCTGAGGTAAAAGAAGAAAAGTGTAAGTCCACTGGTTACTAATAATATTTTTATCCCAAATTCGATTTCGCCTACGAGACCATACGCCATAAAATTTTTTAATAAAGAATTAAGTATTGCAATGGTTAAAGCAATAAAATGTGTCTTTATCAATATTTCAAGTAGTCTTGTTTGCATATGGTAGCTAACGCTACCCTATGGTTTAGTGCCGGGTAACATAATTAATAACCGCTAAACTAATAACTTTTGCGGAGCTTAGCCTTGCGCTGAGCCTAATAAAGATTACAGAACCATA
>CAJXZP010000051.1 GCA_913062955.1 uncultured Flavobacteriales bacterium
TGCTGCCTCCCGTAGGAGTCTGGTCCGTGTCTCAGTACCAGTGTGGGGGATCATCCTCTCAGAACCCCTAGACATCGCTGACTTGGTGAGCCGTTACCTCACCAACTATCTAATGTCACGCATACCCCTCTTGAACCGATAAATCTTTGATATGTCTCCGATGCCGAAGTCATATATTATAAGGTATTAATCCACGTTTCCATGGGCTATCCCTTTGTTCAAGGCAGGTTGTATACGCGTTACGCACCCGTGCGCCACTCGTCAGCATCCGAAGACCTGTTACCGTTCGACTTGCATGTGTTAAGCCTGCCGCTAGCGTTCATCCTGAGCCAGGATCAAACTCTCCGTTGTAATAAACTTAATTGTCTATCACAATTATTATTAATATCTCTGGGATATTTGCTTAAATTTTTATGCTTTCCAACTATTCAAAGAACTTTATAACCCATCACTGAGCTTTATATCTTTCTCACCTATCTTAACTTTCATTTCTTCCAGTTTCGCTTAAGTAAGCTTATTTTCTATTTCGTTTCCCTCGTAAGGGGCGGCAAAGGTAATTAGAGACTCGATACTGACAAGCTTTATTTTAAATAATTTCACTTATTTTTTAAATCTTTTCAGTGCCTCTTTTACTGCTTTTCCGTTTTCAAAATTCATTTCCCCTAAGGGGCTGCAAATGTAATTAGAATTTCAACACCTACAAGACTTAATTGAAAATATTTTAAACTTATTTTCTTACCCTGCTTAGCTCCTTTCTAATCCACTTTCAAATTTCGTTTCCCTCGTAAGGGGCGGCAAAGGTACTGTGTTTAATTTCCTTAACGCCTACCTTTTCACGGGTATTTGTCAAGTATTTATTCCTCTTTTGGTAACACACTCATAACCCAATGTCTAGAAGATAATTATTTACTCAAGTTTTCTTGTACGCAACAGGGGGAAACCAAAACTAATGGGATAATATCCATACACCCTTATATATAGGAGATTTTCACCAGACAGCGTTATCTAATTTGAGATGGTAGCGTCCGTTTAAACCGACATTTTGGTAAACATGCTTCCTTTTTTAACCACTTCTTTTAGAGAGGCTATTCTAGCCAATTAAATGTAGGTAATCCTTTTTGGACAATAAAAAGAACGAATACGGAAAGCCCTTCCCTACTGCCCCATGCTTCTTGATCGAGGCAAGGTGGAAAACCGCATTCATTCAGACTGCACTTCTTCATTATACAAAAAAAAATAAACAGTGCACAATCTCGCACTTAAAAATAAAAGGAATTGACCGATAAACGTACATTGTTTCCAAAAAATAGCCATTAGTTTTGCAAGAAGAAAAGAATATTGAAGTATTTCTACCATATCATATTTATTGTCTTTGGATTAATTAATTCGGCATCTGCATTATCCCAAATGCAGATGGGGATTTCGCATGACAATATGAACGTTACAGAAAACATTAGAATCAACCCTGCCCATTCTGTAGACCCACTACCGTGGATTGACATTCATGCTTTTGGTTTAGACATTTTTTTTGCCAGCAACAGTGCCTATCTAGATGCCGAAGAATTCAATCCATTCAAAGGAGAGATCCCAGGGGCTTTAAGTCAGAACTATAATGTGAGTAAGGTTAAAGGTCAGGTAGAGGCCAATATTACGGGTCCCGCCTTGAATGTGAGTTTAGGGAAATTCTCAATAGGATTTAACACGGCATTTAGAAATTTTGCCGTTGGTAGAAACCTGCCACAGGAATTTGCCCAAGGCTTAATTTATGGCCTAAGAATACCAGAATACTATGGAGACACATTAACTGGAGAAAATTACCGTATTAAAGCAGTGAGTTTTATCGAAGCGGGTATACACGGGGGAATGATCCTCCATCAAAAAGGAAACAAACTAGTCAACCTAGGGATAAACTTAAAGTATATTATTGGAATTGGAGGTGTATCCTTTTTAGCCGACAATTACACCTATAGCATGGCAGACTCCTCGAATGCCACGGCAATTAATTATACCGGAAAATATGGCGGAGCCGATTTTGGTTTTCACCCGGGTACCGGGCTGGGAATGGATATTGGTGTCGTTTATCAAAAAAAGGTAAATACAGTTAGATATTACAAGCCTCATTCCCCTCAAAGTAATTGCCAGTATGTAGACTACAAATACAAAATTGGGTTTTCAATCCTTGATATCGGCTACATCGATTTTAAGAGTTCCTATTATAGGGAGACTGAAAATGCACAAGGGGCCTGGCCCAATTATGCAGACACAAGAACGGGGAACGTAGGTGAGGTAATTAGTCAGTTTGACGATGTTTTTGAAAATGGAACAACCGAATCCAAATCAAAGTATCGATCTGGACTCCCACTTTCATTCGCTTTACAGTACGACTATAATTTTGGCCAAGGTTATTTTGTTAATGCGACACTAATTTATGGAGCTCCTTTTAAAAACTCTTTTACCGCTGAACGAGCAAACTTAATTGCGATAACCCCTCGATTTGAAGGAAGACACTTTGGCGTATCAACTCCTCTTAGTTACAATAGTATGGGAAGTGTAGGATTAGGCTTAGGCTTACGGATTTGGCATTTAACTTTTGGAACAGACAATATAGGCTCCTATTTATTAAATAAGGACGTATACCGATTAGATGTATACGCCCATTTAAAATTTCCGATTTTCGTAAACACAAAATGTAAACGTAAAGGAGCTGGAGAGCCCCACTGGAAGTTTAGTGATTGTAGTGCTCCAGGAGCAAGAAATCCCCGTAAGAAACGGAAATAGCCTACTTATTATCTTGCACCCAATCTTTCAACAACACGCTAGGACGGTATCTATCATCTCCGTAACGTTCAAACCAATAATTTAATCCAATAAGCACCTTGTCATATCCCAACTCTTTTCCCCAAGCAATTAATCCTTTTGGGTAATTTACCCCTTTGGTCATAGCCGTCTCAATATCTTCAACGGAAGCAACACCTAGGAATTTTGCATCAATAGCTTCATTTATTAACATGAATAATATTCTTTCAAGAATAACTTTTCCCTTGACCTTATCGGTTGAAGCCTCTTTTTGAGAAGCGCCTTCAGAATAATCATAGAAACCCTTCCCTGATTTCCGACCAAACCAATTGGCTTCTTTTAATCGTTTTTGGGTTATTGATGGCTTGTATCTTGGATCAAAATACATTTCCGTCCAAACCGTTTCCGTAACTACATAATTCACATCGTGGCCAATAAGGTCCATCAATTGAAATGGCCCCATTCTAAAACCACCTAATTCGCGCATTGCCCAATCAATGGTTGGAATATCCGCGAATCCTTCTTCTAGCATTTTTATTGCTTCACTATAAAACGGTCTCGCTACTCGATTTACGATAAAACCAGGGGTATCTTTGGCTAAAACAACTTTTTTACCCCACGACTTAATTAAATCAAACACTTGAGAAGTCACTTCATTTGAAGTCACCAAAGAAGGAACCACCTCAACCAATGGCATCAAAGGAGCAGGATTAAAGAAATGCACACCAATTACTCTTTCTGGATTAGATAACTCTCCTCCAATGGAGGCGATAGATAAGGAAGAGGTATTAGATGCAAAAACAGCATCATTTGCAATAATTTTTTCTAAGGAGAAAAATAGCTCTTTTTTAACCTTCAAATTTTCCACCACTGCTTCAATAACAAAATCACAATTATCAAAATGACTAAGATTCTCCGCATATTGAATTCTGGATTGAATAGCTACGGCCTCGTCATCTGTAACCCTTCCTTTTTCAGTTAGGCGTGTCATTACCTTAACTAAAGCCGCTTTAGACTTACCTAATGACTCTTGAGATAAATCAAACAAACAGACTTCATGCCCTGCAGTTGCAGCTACTTGTGCAATACCAGACCCCATGGCACCAGCTCCAATTACCCCTATTCGACTTTGTGCATTTAACTTCATACAAATAATATTATTTTTTATTTCCCTAAAAACACGGGATTTCTCTTTTCTAAAAACGAATTAACACCTTCCTGGTAATCGTGACTTTGTCCGGCCATTGTTTGAAACTGATCCTCCAATTCCAATTGCTGATCTAGATTATTATTTAGAGAAGCGTTTAAAGCTTGTTTGGTAAGCGCAAGTGCATATGTGGGCATTTTTGCTAACCTATTTGCTGTTTTCAGACCAATTTCATCCAAATCTTGGGATGGAACTACTTTAAAAATCATTCCCATTTGTTCTGCTTCAGTGGCCGACACTTTATCGCCTAACATCATTAATGCCGTGGCTTTTTGCAATCCAACTATTCTGGGCAAGAAAAAGGTACCACCACTATCCGGAATTAATCCAATTTTACTAAAAGCTTGAATAAAGGAAGATTCATTAGAGGCGATCGTAAGATCGCAAGCCAATGCAATATTTGCACCTGCACCGGCAGCCACTCCATTTACCCCACATACTACTGGAAGTTTAATTTCTCTGATCAATTTAATAATTGGGTTGTAATGTTCCGAAACGATTTTTGACAACTCTGGACCATCTGGGTCGATGGCTTCCGCCAAATCCTGTCCGGCACAAAATGCCTTTCCATTTCCTGTCAAATAAACCGCCCTTATGGAGTCATTTGTATTACAAAACTCCAACTTAGACTGAAGTTCCAATGCCATTTCCCGAATAAAGGAATTGTATTTTTCAGGCCTATTTAATCGAATAATTCCGACTCCTTCTATAATTTCAAACTGAATAAAATCACTCATAAAAAAAAATGTTTGGGCGAAGGTATATCATTGGTAAATGGCTAAAAAGTCTGTTGCCTCTTATTTGATTTTAGAGTACTTACAATATTCAGTATTTTTACAAAAAATTTAATGAAAAGCATTCTTTTAATTGTTACGTTATTTACCATTTTGGACTTTACTGCATTGGCTCAATTTGAAACCAACGAAACACATATACCCAGAACATCCACCGAAAAATCGGCTATAAAAAACCAAAGCAGACCCCTTCAAGACAATTTGGTTGTCGGAGGTGGTTTTGATTTACGTTTTGGAAATTACACGATGATAGGTGTTACCCCTCTCATTGGTTATGCCGTAACGGACGATTTTTTAGTTGGAGGTATTTTCACCTATAGATATGTTAATGACAAAATGTCTAAATACTCCACGAGCACCTATGGTGTTGCTCCATTTGCTCGTTATTTTGTGTACCAAGGACTATTTGCTCATGCCGAATATGAAATGCTCAATGGCGAATTCTATTACAAACAAGGAAATGTTTGGGTGAATAGTCTATTGGTTGGCCTAGGATATGGTTCACGAATTGGTGAAAAGGGATTTATTGGGTTTTATGCTCTGTGGAACTTGACTGAAAAAGAGGACTACAGAATCTATAATCAGCCTACATTTAGGTTCAGCTTTGGTATTGGACTTTAAAATTTAAAGACATGAATAAAACCATTTTAATAACCGGGGCTACTTCAGGAATTGGGAAGGCATGTGCAGAAAAATTTGCACAAGAAGGATACCACATAATCATTACAGGAAGACGCAAAAAAATCCTTGACACCTTACAAGTTCAATTGGCGAAATTCACGAAGGTAACGACCTTATGTTTTGATGTAAGAGATAGAGACCAGACCACAAGTGCCTTAGCATCAATTTCGAATATAAGAATTGACGTGTTACTAAATAATGCCGGACTTGCCGTAGGAGTAAATCCAATTGACGAAGGTAATTTCGAAGATTGGGACCGAATGATTGATACCAATGTGAAAGGCTTATTAAATGTAAGCAAGTGCATTATTCCAAAAATGGTAAATCAAAAAACGGGACATATCATTAATATTGGATCTATTGCGGGCAAAGAAGTTTATCCTAACGGGAATATTTATTGTGCCTCAAAACATGCGGTAGATGCTATTTCTCAGGGCATGCGAATAGACTTGGCCAAACATCACATAAGGGTTACAAATATTGCTCCGGGCTTAGTTGAAACGGAATTTTCAAATGTTCGATTTTATGGAGATCATAAACGTGCAGATAATGTGTATATAGGTATGGACCCCCTTACTGGGATCGATGTTGCTGAAGCAATATGGTTTTGCACCTCAAGACCTGCTCACGTAAACATTGCGGACTTGTTAATATTACCCTCTGTACAACCAAGCGCCACGATCGTTATTCGAAAATATTAGATATAAAAAAAGCGACCAATGGTCGCTTTTTTTATATCTAATATTTTTATAGTTCAGTAATTCCCATATTATAAAACATAAACGCCCAATGATCAGCTTGTTCTTCAATAACTTTAGACATTGGTTTTCCTGCACCATGCCCTGCATTAGTCTCAATCCGGATTAAAACTGGATTTTCACCCGTATGAGCTTCTTGCAATCTAGCAGCAAACTTGAAAGAATGTGCGGGGACTACTCGATCATCATGATCGGCCGTAGAAACCATTGTACATGGGTAACTTACTCCATCTTTTAAGTTATGTAATGGAGAATACCCATATAGATATTCGAACATTTCCTTAGAATCGGTACTTGCACCATATTCAGGAGTCCATCCCCATCCAATGGTAAACTCATGGTATTTCAGCATATCCATTACTCCCACACCTGGGTAAGCTACTCTTGCCAAATCGGGTCTTTGAGCCATAACTGCACCAATCAACAAGCCCCCATTAGACCGTCCTTCAATCGCTAGTTTTTCATGAGAAGTATACTTTTTACTTACCAAATAATCTGCTGCACCAATAAAGTCGTCAAATACATTCTGTTTTTTCAACTTCATTCCACCTTGGTGCCATTCCTCTCCAAACTCACCTCCACCACGAAGGTTTGCCATTACATATATTCCATTATTCTCTAAAAGAATAATTCTAGAAGTACTAAACGAAGGAGTTAAAGAGATATTAAATCCACCATAAGCGTATAACAAAGTAGGGTTTTGACCATTCATTTCTAATCCCTTTTTGTGCACAATGAATACCGGAACTTGGGTACCATCTTTACTTGTAAACCATTCTTGTTTTTCAACATAATCAGATGGATTAAAATCTATTTGTGGTCGGTAATACTCTTTTGAGTTACCCGTTAACACATCGTATTCAAAAATTGTAGGCGGGTACAAAAAAGAAGTAAACGAATAAAATAGTTTCGTTTCTTCTAATTTCCCTCCCAAATTGGAAGCAGTTCCTGTACCCGGCAACTCAATTATTTTTTTATTGGAACCATCATATTCCATAACTGCAATCTGGGTGGTTGCATTAATCATGTATTGGGTAAACATCTTCCCCCCTCCTGTGGCAACAGATGATAGGTAATTTTCGGACTCTGGAATAATATTTATCCAATTTTCGACCTTGGGATTCTTTGGATCAATTGCGACTAATTTATTCATGGGTGCGTTCCGATCTGTACGAACCAGAAACTTTCCATTGACAAAATCAACGACATCACTTTTTGAATTAAAACCAGTGATCATTGGTTTAAAATCATCCGATAGGTTAGCTGTTGATTTAAAATGTATATCCACGTTATCCGTTCCTTGGTACACATACAATATTAGATAGCTTTCATCTTCGGTCACTCCTACCCCGTGATACAAATTAGGATCTGAAGAATCACGATATACTAATTTATCTTCGGACTGAGGCGTTCCCATTTCATGGAAATAAACGGTATGGTATTTATTTTCGGCAGAAAGCTCATCCCCTTCGGATGGTGCTTCGAAACCACTATAATAAAACCCATTCCCTAGCCAACTCGACCCCGAAAATTTCACCCATTTTATCACATCTTTTTTATCTGTGTTTGAATCGATGTCCCTAACACGTATTTCGCCCCAATCGGAACCGGCCTCAGAATACCTGTAGGCAATCATGGAGTTATCTTTAGAGGCCTGCATCAAATCAATGGTTACTGTACCTTCCTTACTCATGGAGTTCGGATCCATAAAAACTTGCCATTCCCCGGCTTCACCCTTTTTGTAATAAATGACACTTTGATCTTGAAGCCCATTATTTTTATTCATAAAATAGTAGTCACCCACATGTCTTGGCGCCCCTACTTTTTCATAATTCATTAAATCAGAGTACCGTTGTTTGATTTCTTCCCTATAGGATATCTTATTCAGATAATCATCGGTTACTTCATTCTCCTTTATGACCCAAGCTTTGGTTTCATCCGAGTTATCATCTTCCAACCAAGCGTAAGGATCATTTACTTCGGTACCGAAATATTCTCGGACAGAGTCTTTTTTAACCGTTATTGGAACTTGCGTAGGAATTTGTTTCCAAGTTAATTTTTCTTTCATTTCTAGTTTAGAAGTATCGGAATCGGTACAGGAAGCCAATATTAAGGAGGCTCCAATCATCCCAAGAACAACATTTTTCATATTGGTTGATTTTAGTTGAGCTTCAAATTTAATTTAAAAACACCTCGGATTTTAGCCGATTACAATAATGTTAAACCGCCTATCATTTATGTAATAAATCCTTTCAATAACCTACTCAATACGCTACTTTTACCCGTTACAATTTAGATTGAAAATGAAGCTAAAAAATTATATACTCGGACGTTGGATTGAAGGATCTGGCGCAGGTCAAGATTTATTTAATGCGGTAACTGGAGAAGTTATTGCTAGTGCATCTACCACAGGTATTTCGTTTGAAGAAGTTTTGGTTTATGGCCGAAACGTAGGTAACAAAAACCTACGAAACATGACCTTTCATGAGCGCGGTCGAATGATCAAAGAATTAGCACTTCACCTACACTCAAAGAAAGATTTATTTTACCAATTAAGTTGGGCAACTGGTGCAACAAAAATGGATTCATGGATTGATATTGAAGGAGGGATAGGAAATTTATTTGCTTATTCTAGTTTAAGACGTCAATTTCCAGACACTCCATTTTGTGTAGATGGAGATGCAGTACCTATGTCTAAAGGAGGCACTTTTTCGGCTACGCATATTATGACGCCAAAAACTGGAGTTGCCGTTCATATTAATGCATACAACTTCCCAATTTGGGGAATGCTTGAAAAAATAGCGGTCAATTTACTCGCAGGAGTACCTGCAGTAGTAAAGCCGGCAACAGTAACCAGTTACTTAACCGAATTAATGGTTCAAGAAATTCATAAATCAAAGATTCTACCGGAAGGAGCGCTTCAGTTAATTGTAGGTTCTGCCCGCGGGATAATTGAACATGTGGATATGCAAGATGTGGTTACTTTTACGGGATCCGCATATACGGGACGTCAATTAAAATCGAACCCTAACGTCATTAACAATTCCGTCCCTTTTAACTTAGAGGCGGATTCATTGAATGCTGCTGTTCTAGGAGAAGATGCTGTTCCTGGTACTCCAGAATTCGACATTTTCGTAAAAGAGGTTTCTCGAGAAATGACGGTGAAGGCGGGACAGAAATGTACGGCTATTCGAAGAATTTTAGTCCCTCAAAATTTGGTGGGAGAGGTTCAAGAAGCGGTGAGTGCGCGATTAGCTAAAACTTTGGTTGGCGATCCACAAGTGGATGGCGTAAGGATGGGTTCTTTAGCTGGTTTAGATCAACGAGAGGAAGTTTTTGAAAAGGTAAACTTATTAGCAGGATCGCAAGAAATCGTTTTCGGTAGTTTAGATACTGTTAACGTCACAGGGGCAGATACTAAAACGGGTGCATTTATGTCGCCAATTCTAATGTATAACGACCGTCCATTTGAAAAAACAGACGTTCACAATACCGAAGCTTTTGGCCCCGTATCCACTATTCTCCCCTATAATAATATGGAGGAGGCTATTAAACTAACCCAAATGGGACTAGGCAGTTTGGTGACTTCTATTACCACTGCAAACAATCAAATTGCTACTGATTTTGTAATGGGAGCAGCGGCATACAATGGTCGTATATTGATAAACAACAGAGATTCAGCGAAAGAAAGCACCGGTCATGGATCACCAATGCCTATGTTAACTCATGGAGGTCCTGGCCGCGCAGGTGGAGGTGAAGAAATGGGCGGTAAACGTGGCGTATTTCATTACATGCAACGTACGTCTTTACAGGGAAGTCCAACAACCTTGGGGGCCATCACGAAAGTATATCAACCGGGCGGGAAATATTTAGAAACCCCGGTTCATGTTTTCAGGAAACATTTTGAAGAACTTCAAATTGGAGAAACGGTTCATACTCATAAAAGAACGATCACGGAAACAGATATTGTGAATTTTGCCAATGTCAGTTGGGATCACTTTTATGCGCATACCGATGTTACTTCCTTAGACGGAACTATTTTCGAGAAAAGGGTTGCCCACGGATACTTTATCCTATCCGCAGCAGCGGGTTTATTTGTCGATCCGGGAAAAGGCCCTGTTCTATTAAATTATGGATTGGAAGAATGTCGATTTACCAAACCCGTTTACGCTGGAGCAACGATTGGGGTAAGACTTACAGTAAAAGAAAAAGTATTACAAGAAAAGAGAGAAGATGACGATTTCCGTAAAGGGATTGTCAAATTTTTAGTGGATGTTTATGACGAGACGGGAGAAACTGTTGCACTCGCCACAATTTTAACGATGGTTAAAACCATTGATCAATCCTAAACTTCCGCAATAAAAACTTAAGAATGAATAAGAATACAGAAAACGAAGGCCACGTAGAGTTTCACTTAGAAAGGGGAATTGCGACCATTGAGTTTTACCATCCAATGAGTAATTCTTTACCGGGTTATTTATTGAATGAATTGGCCTCAACCATTTCCAGCACCAAAGAAAACGCAATGGTACATGTGATTATTTTAAAATCAAGAGGCGAACGTGCTTTTTGTGGCGGAGCTAGTTTTGAAGAGCTTACGAGCATTACTGATTTTGAAACCGGAAAATTATTCTTTTCTGGATTTGCAAAGGTGATTAATGCGGTTCGTACCTGTGGCAAAATTGTTATAGGTAGAGTACAAGGTAAAGCCGTTGGAGGAGGAGTTGGATTAGCCTCGGCAGTTGATTATTGTTTCGCCACCCAATTTGCCTCTGCTCGATTAAGCGAATTAGCTATCGGAATTGGCCCCTTTGTCGTTGGACCAGCCGTGGCTCGTAAAGTTGGAAACACGAATATGAACATGATGGCTATTACTCCAGAGAGGTGGCAAACTGCCGATTGGGCACTCCAGAATGGACTATATAATGAAGTTCATGAAACTGTAGAAGAAATGGACGCTGCCATTTTAGCTTTTGCTAAAAAACTGAACGGCTATAACCCCGAAGCTCTTTCAAATTTGAAATCCATATTTTGGGAAGGAACCGAGCATTGGGGTGAGTTATTATATCAAAGAGCGGAAGTTAGTGGGAAATTAGTTCTATCTGACTTCACAAAAAATGCAATTGCACAATTCAAAGCAAAATAAATTAGTACCCTTGCCAAAGGATACGCTATTCAAATAATTACAATTGAACTAAATATCTTCAAAAAACATGACGAAAGAAGAGATTATCACCGCACTAGAACAACTTGTTCAACAAGAAATGTCTAAAGATTTATCGACCCAAGGGAAACCATTATTGGATGCTTATCAAATATCGGTAGCAAAAATGGTACAGGAACAAAAGGAACAATTTGTGACTGATGGGGGAAACGTTGAAGAATTTAAGCTGGTTCGAGATGAACAAGACACCCAGTTTGATGCCCTTTGGGCTCAGTATTCTAAGCATAAAAAAGAATACCGAGAAAAACTACTAAATGCGGAAAAAGAAAACCTTTCGTTAAAAGAAACCTTACTATCAAAAATTGAGGAACTTAAAAAGGAAGAGCATATAAAAAAGGCCCATAACGCTTTCAAGGAAATTGAAACGCAATGGAAAGCAATCGGCAGAATTCCTCAAGATCAGGTTAAGCAAATTGACTCCACTTATTCTAAGGCAAGAGATGAGTTCTTTTATAATATGCACATTTATCGTGAGCTATTAGAAAATGATTTAAAAAAGAACCTTCAATTAAAAGAGGAGATTGTTTTAAAAATGAAAGCCATCCAAGAAACTAAAAGTTTCAAGGACATGGATTCGGCTACGCGAAGATTAACGGAACAATGGAATGAAATTGGCCCAACATATAATGAAAAGTGGGAAGCAATTCGAGATGAGTTTTGGGAAGCACATCATTCCATTTTCAATAAAATAAAAGATTTCTATAAATCTCAAAAAGAAAAACAAAAAGAAAATTTAGAAAAAAAGCAAGGTCTATTAAACCGTTTAAAAGAGATAAATACATTTACAATCACCTCTGAGAAAAGTTGGCGAAAACATACTGACATGGTGTTGGAATTACAAAAGCAATGGAAATCCATTGGGTTTGCTCCTAAACCAGATAATGAAAAAATATGGGCCGAGTTTAAAGCAGCTGCAGATAATTTTTTCAATACTAAAAGTGAATTCTTTGCGGAAATCAAAAAAGACTTTGATAAAAACAAGGAGTCTAAAGAAAACTTAATCAAACGAGCGGAAGACTATTTAAATTCTGACAATCACAGATCAGCGGCTAATGCGTTAACCGATTTACAGAAAAAGTGGAGAATCATTGGAGCTGCCCATCATAGAGACGAACAACGTTTATGGAAAAAATTTAGATCCGTTTGCAACCAATTCTTTGAGAACCGAAAGGAAAAACAAAATCAAGAAACGGCTGATCAAAAGGAGAACCTAGAAAAAAAGAATTCGGTAATTGAGGAGCTAATTCAGTTAGTTGTTACCACAGATGGTACTGAATCTATGCAATCCATAGACGATTTAATTTTAAAGTTCAATACGATTGGATTTGTTCCTTTAAGCTCTAAGCAAAAAGTAGCCGTTGATTACAAGAATGCCATCCACAAAAAATTAACGGAAATGGGGGTTGCAGAAGAAGAGTTAAGCGATTACTTATTTAAAGTCAAAATAAATGAATTGGCCAATGTGCAAAACCCGGAACAAGCACTTGAAAAAGAAGCAAATCATATTCGGGAAAAAGTACGAGCTATAAAATCCAATATATTACAATATGAAAATAACCTCGGTTTTTTCAAAAACAGTAAGGGAGCGAATACATTAAAAGAAGAGGTGGAGCAAAAAATTGGACAAAACAAGCTACAACTACAAAAATTCGAAACCAAGCTAAAAATGATCTATCAGAATTTAGATTAATATTCTCGAAACTCCAATTCCCATGAAAAAAACGCTATTAATTGCAGGAATTTCGCTGATTTCTTTAGTCGGATTCACTCAAGACACAGCCACTACTGCAACGGACACCATAGTCCCCAACTGGACTATTGAAGGTGGGGTAGGAATAATGTTAAACCAAGTAGGTCTTTATAGATGGCAAGGTGGCGGCCAACCCAGTTTTGCAGCTTCTTTATTATACAAGGGTAACTTCAATTACAAAAAGGATAAAATAACTTGGGACAATTATATAGATCTAGCCTACGGACTCATTCAACAAGGTAAGGGTGAAATAACAAAAAGTGACGACCGTTGGGAAATGGGATCAAAATTCGGACACCAAATTAATGAGAATTGGGATGCGAATGCATTTGCCACATTACGCTCTCAATTTGATGAAGGATTCGACCCCGAAAATCTAAATGTAAAAATTTCCGATATAATGGCCCCCGGATATTTACTCGTTGGATTGGGTGCAAATTACAATTACCAAGATTGGTTAAGTATTAATCTTTCTCCGGTTACTGGTAAATTCACGTATGTAATGAATGATTCTTTAGCCAATGCGGAGGTAGTCAACTCAGACGGGGTTGGGACCAAAAAAGGCAAATATGGCAATGATGTAGGTAGTAAAACCAGAACGGAACTAGGAGCCTACGCAAAAATCAGTATCAAAAAGGAAATATTTGAAAACATGATCTTATCGACCAATGCAGATTTCTTTAGCGACTATTTGCATAATTTTGGAGCTATCGATGTGAACTGGAATTTGATTCTATTGTTAAAAGTGAACAAGTTTGTTAGTGCTACGGTCACCACCAATTTGATTTACGATGAAGACATTGCCATTGTTCTAGAAAGAAACAACGCAGGCGAACCTATTCATATAGGTCCAGCAGTACAATTTAAAGAGACCATTGGCGTGGGTATTACATACACGTATTAGCGACAAAGTAAAAATTTTACGAAAAGCCAGTTTATTGAAATAATAGACTGGCTTTTTTTTGTTGTTCAGTATATCAATTTATTTTTTACCTTTAGCGCCAACTTTTATACGGTTTACAATGGGGAAGAAAAAGGGTGCAATTGAAAACAAGATATCTAAAGAAACTTTAACCAAAGCATGGGAACTAATGACCCAAGCTAGGTCAATGTCCACACTTTACGAAGACAATAGAGAAGTCACTGGCAAATATGTTCATGCAACCTCCATGGGCCATGAAGCGGTACAATTGGCCCTTGGCTTACAGTTAAACCCACAAGATTACGTATCTCCATATTATAGAGATGATTCCATTTTGCTAGGTGTTGGTATGACACCATATGACTTAATGCTTCAATTGCTGGGTAAGAAAGACGATCCATTTTCCGGAGGAAGATTATATTATTCTCATCCATCATTAAAGGATGATGACAAACCCAAAATGCCGTACCAATCTTCTGCTACGGGAATGCAAGCTATTCCAGCAACGGGATTGGCCATGGGAGTTCAGTACCGTGAAAAAGAAAACATTGGCTATACCCCCAAAGAAGAACGTTCCGTAGTCGTTTGTTCCATTGGAGATGCCGCAATGACGGAAGGTGAAATTTCCGAGGCACTGCATATGGCGGCATTGAAACAGCTACCTATTCTGTATTTTGTTCAAGACAATGAATGGGATATTTCTGCTCATGCCTCCGAAATCCGACTCCAAAATTCGGCAGAATACGCCAAAGGGTTTAAGGGAATAGAAATCGTAGAAATTGATGGGGCAGATTTTTTCGAGTCCTATAGTGCATTGAATGAAATTTTAACGACCATTCGAAAAGAAAGAAGACCATTTTTAATAAGAGCTAGTGTGCCTCTATTAGGCCACCATACATCCGGAGTGAGACGTGAAACTTACCGAGATGATTATGACGAAGCCCTGGCTTTAGATCCTTACCCACGATTCCGGAGCCAATTATTAGCAAACGAATTTACGGAAGAAGAGGTCAGCCAAATCGAAAATGATTCGAAAGTTTTAGTCCAAGCTGATTTTGAACGTGCTCAACAAGCCGCAGACCCTACACCAGAAGATCTATTCACATTCGATTACGCTCCTACTCCGGTAACGGAAGAAAAAGGGATCCGAGCTCCGGAAGGCAAAGAAAAAACCGTTATGGTTGATTGTGCTCTTTTTGCGATCCGGGAAATTATGAGCAAACACCCAGAGGCCTTGTTATATGGACAAGACGTGGGTGGGCGACTCGGTGGAGTTTTTAGAGAAGCAGCCACATTAGCCCAATCTTTTGGAAGCAACCGAGTTTTCAATACCCCTATTCAAGAAGCATTTATAATTGGGAGTACTGTAGGAATGTCTATTGCGGGCTGTAAACCAATTGTTGAAGTTCAATTTGCAGATTATATCTGGCCCGCATTAAACCAATTATTTACAGAATTAAGCAGATCGTACTATTTATCCAACGGTAAATGGGCCATCTCTTCTGTGATTAGAGTTCCTACCGGAGCATACGGAAGTGGCGGTCCCTTCCACTCTTCATCATTAGAAAGTATAGTGACCAATATTAAAGGCATTAAAGTAGTATATCCATCCAACGGAGCGGATATGAAAGGATTAATGAAAGCGGCCTATTACGATCCAAATCCAGTAGTTGTATTTGAACATAAAGGATTATACTGGAGTAAGGTTAAAGGCACCGAAAGAGCCATGACCATTGAACCAGATGAAGACTATATTGTTCCTATAGGAAAAGGTAGAATCACCTTAGAGGCCACCCCGGAAAATATTAAAAAAGGGAACTCCATTGTTATCGTAACCTACGGAATGGGAGTACATTGGGCTCATAATGCCGCAAATAAACTGAAGGGACAAGTGGAAATAGTTGACTTACGCTCCCTTGCACCACTCGATAAGGAACTCATTTTTGAACGTGTTAAACTGCACAACAAATGCCTTATCATTACAGAAGAACCGGATGGACAAACATTTGCTCGAGGATTAGCAGGATTAGTTCAGGACATTTGTTTTGAGCATTTAGATGCTCCAGTAAAGGTTTTAGCCGCAGCAGATGTTCCGGCCATTCCATTAAATTCCATTTTAGAAGAAGCTATGTTACCCAATGCCGATAAGGCATATGACGCAATGAAGAACTTATTGGACTACTAACCAGTCATAAACCATAAAAAAAGGAGCTATGCAGCTCCTTTTTTTATGATCAAAACTCACCATTTGGCATAAAAACTTTGGCATAAAAAAAGCCTTCAACTTTCGTTGAAGGCTTGTTGTGGCGGGGACAGGACTCGAACCTGCGACCTTTGGGTTATGAGCCCAACGAGCTACCGACTGCTCCACCCCGCGATGTATCTTTGAATTAAGTAGTATGTTTCCCTTACAGAGTGCAAATATATAACTATTTTTCGTTTCTTTGCATACTAATTTAAAGAAATGCACAAAGCAGGGTATATTAACATGATCGGTAGTCCAAACGTTGGGAAATCAACATTGGCTAACCAACTGGTGGGGGATAAGTTGTCTATCATTACATCCAAAGCACAAACCACCAGACATCGAATTTTAGGAATGGTAAATGAAGAAAATTATCAAATGATATTTTCTGATTTACCTGGAATAGTAGATCCAGCCTACCGGTTACATAAGAATATGATGAATTTCATATATCAATCGCTAAGTGATGCCGACATTTTTCTTGTCGTTGTAGAAGCAGGAGAAAAGGAATTTAAGGACGTCTCCATAAAAGACAAGATTAATAATCTGGATATTCCTATAGTACTAGCTCTAAATAAAATTGACACGATTGATCAAGATGAGTTAGACAAAAAGGTGGCTTTTTGGCAAGAACAATTTCCAAAGGCTCGAGTCGTTCCTACTTCGGCTCTACACAATTTCAATATTGAAAGTTTAAAAAACTTATTACTGGAACTACTTCCAGAGTCTCCCCCTTATTATCCAAAAGACCAATTTACGGATAAGAGTGAACGCTTTATTGTTTCCGAAAAAATTCGAGAGCAAATATTAATGGTCTATAAGAAAGAAGTCCCGTATTCTACGGAAGTAGTTATTACAGATTTTGTACGAGAAGAAACCATTATTAGAATTCGTGCTGAGATTTTTGTAGAGCGAGAATCACAAAAGGGAATTTTAATTGGTAAGGCCGGTTCAAAACTAAAATTGATTGGTACCAAGGCTAGATTAGAGTTAGAGGATTTTTTTCAAACAAAAATATTTTTGGAAGTTTATGTTAAAGTGGACAAAAACTGGAGAGATAACGCTCAGAAATTAAAAAAATACGGTTACGAAAATTAACCACAAAAAAGAAGACAATGGCAATTGTAGCAATTATAGGAAGACCAAACGTAGGGAAATCTACATTATTTAATAGACTAGTAGGCTCGAGGGATGCCATTGTTAATGAGTTTAGCGGGGTGACTCGTGATCGACATTATGGCAAATCCGAGTGGAATGGGAAAGAATTCTCTATTATAGACACGGGTGGTTACGTAACGGGTAGTGATGACGTTTTTGAAAAGGAGATTCGAAATCAAGTTATCCATGCTTTGGACGAAGCAGATATGATCATTTTCGTGGTGGATGTTGTGGATGGATTAACTGATTTAGATAAGGAAGTAGCTTCTTTAGTACGTCCGTATCAGAAAAACATCATTTTAGCGTGTAACAAGGCCGATAACTCTGACCGGGTAATGATGTCGCATGAGTTTTATCAAATGGGAATGGGTGATGTATATGCCATCTCCGCCATTAATGGTTCTGGTACGGGTGAATTATTGGATGAATTAGTACAAAGATTCCCAGAAGAAGTTGAAAAAGAAGAAAGTGAATTTCCTAAAGTAGCGGTTGTAGGACGACCAAATGCCGGGAAATCTTCATTTATAAATCAACTAACAGGGCAAGACCGGAATATTGTAACTGATATTGCAGGAACCACCCGAGATTCGATTAATACCCATTTCAATGCTTATGGTTTTGAATTTGATTTTGTGGATACTGCAGGATTACGGAAAAGGACCAAGGTTCACGAAGACTTGGAATTTTACTCTACGCTAAGGACCATTAAATCCATTGAAGAGTCGGATGTATGTATCTTAATGATTGATGCCACAGTAGGCTTTAATGTACAGGATGTATCCATTTTTAGTTTGATTCAAAGAAACAAAAAAGGGGTGGTAGTATTGGTTAACAAATGGGATTTGGTTGAAAACAAGAGCACCAATACCTTAAAGGAATTTGAAGCTCAAATCAAGGACCGTATCGCACCGTTTGTTGATGTTCCCATTGTATTTGTTTCGGTGAAGGACAAACAAAGGTTGATAAAGGCATTGGATATCACATTAAAAGTTTATCAAAACAAAACTCAGAAAATAAAAACTTCTGAATTGAACGAATTCTTTTTACCGATAATTGAGAAATATCCACCTCCAGCATTAAAAGGGAAATTTATTAAAATCAAGTATGTAACCATGCTTCCTAAACCATTTCCAGCATTTGCATTCTTCGCAAATCTTCCTCAATACATAAGAGATCCGTATAAACGATTCTTAGAAAACAAATTGAGAGAACATTATAATTTTAGTGGTATTCCGATTGTGATTTCCATGAAAAAGAAATAAATAAAAACACCAAACGAAAAAGAGCCGAGTATACTACTCGGCTCTTTTTTTGTTTAATAAATTGGGTGGCTGTTCGCAAAAAGCCACGTACAAAAAAAGGCCGATACTTTCGTATCGGCCTTTTCATTGATTAGCTTATTTATTTGATAATAAACTGACGGGTAGCTACCTCGCCATTTGCTTCAAATTGTACAAAATATGTTCCTGTAGCTAAAGAAGAAATATCGTATCTCTTACTAAAGGTATTTCCGTTTCCTTCCAATTTATCCGTGATTACCACTTTACCAGTAATATCTAATACCTTCACATCAATCTCACCTAAAGCGGCAAAGTTTGTTACAGAGATATTAATGAAATCACTCGTTGGGTTTGGATACATTGAAATTTGGCTTACTGTTAAACCGCCATCAATACTTAAGTTGAAATCAACCAGTATGGTATCCGTTCCTTCACAACCAGAAGCATTTGTTACTACCACCCAAATTTCAAGGCCGGTTAACGAATCAGCTAATAAGGTTTGTCCGGTAGAACCATCCATCCATAAATAAGAACTGAAACCTGGACCTGCATCCAATAACAAATCAGAACCTTGCGTTGCTTCATCCCAGAAAGTAGTATCACTTCCTAAATCAACCAATACTTCTGTATTAACGTTTACGTTAACTGAATCTGTAGCAGGACAGTTATTTACAGTAGTAACCACTACGTAATAATCTGTTGGACCTGTTTTAGAACCATCTGTTTGAATTGTTTGAAGTGTAGAATTATCATTCCATACATACGCATTAAATCCAGCATCAGCAGTAAGAGTAATAGACTCACCAAAACAAAGGATAGTATCCGAACCAATTGAAACAACTGGTTTCTCCACCACAATTACTACAGTGTCATACATTTTGAATCCACCAGGACCCGAAACAATAAGATCAATAGTATCTACTCCTTCGCTAAGCACAGCCGCATCTAAATAGTTATATCTAGACAAAGAACTATCACTCCATAGGTAACCCAATTGTAATCCTGGATCCAATGTCATGGTATCGTTGGTACATAACACCGTGTCTTGCCCTAAACTCATTCCATCAAAAACAGCGAAGTCATCAAAAGCAAATCCGTCTCTATTATTAACAAAACGATCAGACATAAACAACACTCTGAATTTAACACTTGGCATTCCTGCTAGGGAATCTGCTTTAATGGTTGCAGATTTCCAGCCTTCAGAACCATTCGTTCCAAAACCAGTCCAAATTGGTTCATTCACACCAATGTTTCCACCTGAGGTATACCAGTTTTCACCAGAACCAACTTCACCTAAAGTTGCCCAAGTATCACCTTCATCGGTAGTGTACTGTAAGTTTGCACCATCCCAATTTTGATTAATATCCCACCAAACGCTCATTTGAACATGAGGTTCAACTAAGTTAGAGAAATCAAAACATGGAGAGTTTACTACCGCAAACTCATTTATTCCAACTGGGCCAATTAAGCGGGTAACAAAACAGTTACTATCTGAAGCAGCACTGTTGATTACCGTTTTATTTGGAGTTCCAAACTCCCAAGCATTACCTATACCATTCTCAATATACCAACCTTCTTGTCCAGGGGCAAATGTCTCTAGATAAGGGTAAGAATTTATCAAATAGGTTTTATTCACCGAATTCATGGCCGTATCATTAGCCACATTAACGTCACCTGATAGTAAAGAATAAGCAGCCACATCATAACTTCCAGCAGTCGCAAAGTTACCTAAGGTACTGAAGGTATAAATCATGGTATCGAAAGCCGCAATCGTTGAAGAAACCACTTCTGGAGTGATGCTAAAACCATTAATACTGTAGCCCATAGAGAACCCAGATTGATCAGCAGATCCATTATTCACAATTACCGCTTGAATACTATCCAAACCTAATCCACAAGCATCACCTACTAAATTAACAGCCATAACAGTTAAATCATTTGCAGGAGTATCTTCTACTACAAATTCATCCACTACATTTCTACGACCATTATTGTTAATCCCTTGGAAAGCGATTTGATAAGTAGCCGAAGGACTTGGTAAATTAATGGTCACTTTGGTCCATACGTCAACGTTACTTGAATCACCCCAAATTTCAACCCAAGGATCTGTAGAACTGATTCTGTAAAGTACACGAGTGTAATTCTGATCACCGAACCATTCTTCCTGAGCATAATAAAAACTCATTCTTGGAGCTACCAAAGATGTTAAATCAAAGGTGGGTGAAACTGCGTTAGTTATTGGACTATTATTTCCAAATTGACTTACATAAACCAAGTTATAGTTACCTGTTTGCGATGCGGTAATAGCACCACCAAGAGCACCATAAGCAACACCCCAGTTAGCCTGAGCTACTTCATATTCATTCACCCAACATGGTAGTGTAGGAGAAGTTAAATCGAAATTTTCAAGGAATGGGTAGTTCGTAATAATAGCACAAGGCGTAGTTATTGAAACTGGGCCAGACCATGCAGAAGTATCACCAGGACCACAAATTGCTCTTACATAAAATTGATAATCCGAATTCGCATTTAATCCAATAAAGCTCTCTGGGTTTCCAGATGCAGTCATTCTAGTACCTGTACCAGAACCTAAAACAAAACCAAGACTATCATCGTATTCAATTTCCCAAGAGGTTGCAGAACCTGTTTCATGCCATCCAAAATCCAATGCGGTTGGAGAAACAATAGCCAAATCCAATGAATCTGGAGATGGACAGCTAATACAGCCTTTCACCTCGACCAAATCTATCGCTCTATCCCCTTCCCAAGAAACTGGAGAATGGGTATTGGTAAAGGCGATGTATACTTGTTGTCCAACATATGTAGAAATATCCACACCGATGTGAGCCCAAGGATCGGTAGCAGCAGTTTGGTATTGCCCAGTGTGCGTAAACACTGTTGTAAAAGGTCCGGTAGCACTTGTACCAACTTTTACATCTAAAGTTCCCATATCATCACCAAAAGCGTGCATATAGAAAGATAATTCTGCAACTCCCAATACTGATGATAAATCAATCATTGGAGAAACCATGGTAGCCACAGCGCCAGTAGTTGTTAAAGCGGAAGCTTCAAACTCAGCAAACGTTGTACCACTAGCTGGTCCTGAAGGTCCAGTTCCAGATGAATTACCACCAGGATTACCTACAGGAAATTCCCAATCACCATTAGCTGTACTAATATCACCAGTCCAACCATTATTAACATCCATTTCATCCGAAAACAATACCCCTACATTACCGGTAGTACATGTAATTGCCCCTGGAGGATTAAAATCAACTCTATATCCAAAAGGACCGACCCAAACAGATGAATCAGCAGCACCACAAACCGAACGAACATAAAATTCGTAATCCGTAGAAGCAACCCCAGTAACCAAGGTTGGATTATTTGATACTAAAGAACCTGAACCAGTAGGTACAAATCCTGAAATACCATATTCAATTTCCCATTGAGAAGCTGTTCCAATTTCTGTCCACGATAAAGAGAACGAAGTTAAAGAAACAGGAGATGCAGCTAAATCCTGTGGAGCTGGACATGTTGGAGGAGGAGTACAATTTACTGTAGCATCCCACCCTGGTCTGTTCACCGAACCATCAGAAGTAAATACAAAAGTTAAACAACCAGAGGTTGAACCTGCCAAAAATGGGCCTGGAATTGTCGTACCAGAAAACACACCAATTAGTGCTGATGAAGTATTATCACCATCATAAACATACAGGTCATCCCAACCATTTTCTAAATTGAATGAGTTGAAAACAACCTCCACAATATCTCCAGGAGTACTGGCACAAATTACAGTCGTATCATTTGAATTATTTGCATAATTTCCTGTAGCACCACCATTGTCATAAAAGTGATTACCACTACAATAGTCAGGACTAATTGAGAATGACGAAGGACCCACTGTAACAGATGAATCACCCACTGCACAAATTGCAGTTACATAAAAATCAAAATTAGAACCTGAAGCTAATCCATTTAATGATAATGGATTATTATTAGTTAATGAATCCGTACCCGTACCTGGAGCAAATCCAGGAGCACCATATTCAACTAACCATTGTGTAGCGCCACCATTTTCAGTCCATCCAAGATCAATAGACGATATAGTCGCATTAGAAGCCATCAACGCTGAAGGAAGAGGACAAGTTGGAGGAGTACGGATGATAAAATTATCAAAATGGAAATCTAAATCTTCCGGATCATCTACGGTTCCTTCCGAACCCCAAATAGCAAAACGTACGTTTGTACCTGTTGAGGTAAGCGGGTATACAAAATTCGTTAAAGAACTTGCAAGAGAATCAATTCGTGTATATGTCACAATTGAGTTCCACGTAGTATCATCCTCCGTATACATAATTTTCACAGAATCATCTGATCCCATTAAGATTGGATTGGTACTAAAATATGCAGCAACTGCCACATCAATAGACAATTCATATCCACCTGCTGAAAGGTCAAAATATGGAGATAAAGCCCATTCATTTTTAGAGGCTAACCACAAATTAATAGAAACCGTTGGCCCACCCATTGTAGTTCGGGTACCCCAGTTACTAAAACCAATTTGAGTAGGTCCGGTTTGTTGATTTCCATCACCTGCTTGTTCCCAACATATTGGAGTAAACGTATTGAATATTTCCGCGTAATATGGCGTATTAACAGCACAAGGAGTCAAAAAACCAGTTGCGCCTGCCCAAGCTGAAGTATCCCCAGGGCCACAAATGGCTCTCACATAAAAGGAATAATTGGTGCTGTAAAGCAAACTTGAAATAGAAACAGAATCGGCAGTGATTACTGCCCCTGTTCCAGTACCTAATACAAAACCTGCAGTTCCATACTGATATTGCCATGTGGTAGCACTTCCATATTCATCCCAATTTAATTGAGCTGTATTTCCAGAAACAACAGCGTTTAATGCAATAGGTGCAGGACATTGAGCTGTAGTTCTAAAGTCAAAAGGACCTACCCAAACTGATGTGTCACCAGGGCCACAAATTGAACGTACATAATACTCATAGTTGGAGGTTACCGTTAAACCACTAATCGTTAATGGATTTGAAGGAGCAGGAACCAAAGTTCCACCGGCACTACCTTGTAAAAATCCAGGAGCACCATATTCAACTTCCCATTGGGTAGCTGATCCATTTTCAGTCCATGATAAATCTGCAGACATCCCAACAGGATTAGCAGCTAAATAGGTAGGAGATGGACATGATGGCATTTCCATAATAGAAATATCATCAATAAGAATATCTTGGTAAAAAGGTGTACCAGCACCTTCTTCACCTCTAAATCTTAATCTAACTAAGTTATTACCAAAAGTAAAACTACTTAAATCGTATGTGAACTTAGTCCAACTACCCGCATTTAGAATAATGGTATCTACTAAAGTCCAATTGCTACCGTCATATGCTTCAATATGCAACTCATTAAGGGTTGCATCATTAGCATTATTTGTAAAGAAGTAAAATTCTAAAGCTGGAACTGTTAATCCAGACACATCAAAATCTGCAGTGATAAAAGAAACGGCTGTATCTACAGGAGCAGAAAAATCTAACCAAATGTAGTTTCCATTATTACCTGTATGATCAGGAGTACCCGAAGCACCCCAACCTGGATTCCCACCAATAAACCATGGACCACCACCTACAGCTGTTTGATACCAACATGTTGGTAATGCTGTAATATCAAATGATTCCGTTATTGGAGCTAAAACAGGGAGACATGGAGTTGTGAAACTAAAAGGCCCTACCCAATAAGAAGTACTTGAACCACAATCAGCTTGTACATAATAGTCATACGAAGTTGTTGGATTCAAAGATGATATACTCCAAGGATTGGTAGCACCAGGTACAACAGTACCCGCAGCTGAGCCTTGAGTAAACCCAGAAGGTCCATATTCAACGGTCCATTGTGTAGCTGAACCCATTTCTGCCCAAATTAAATCAACTGCAGTAGCTGTTAAATTTGCTACCCCTAAAGAATCAGGAGCAGGACAAGTTTGGTCCAAAATTTTAATATCATAAGAGGCAATACACTGTGGATTTGCCCAAGAAGAAACGATAATATAGTAAGTCGTGTTTGCCGAAAGTGACAAACCTGAAATAACTCTATCGTTTGAAGTTGGATCCGTTACACTTCCGATACAATTTCCAGAAGACACCGAATCATCGGTAATAAATAAACCAGAGAAATTATCTGAGATATTTGAAATAGACACTTCAATATTATTCATATTAGAAGTAGGCGTAAAAGAGTAAATCTTTTCATCACCAGACATAAAGTTACCTATACAGGCAATGTCTGTAGTGGAATGGTTGTTGCCAAAACCACAAGTGGTTTCTCCCGGGACAATAAAAGGGAGGCTATTAACCGTATCCGAATTGTTAAAGGTTGATCCAGCTTGCCCAAATGCAAACTGTCCAATGGTAAGAAGGCCAAATATGACCAGAAAAAGTTTTGTTTTTTTCATACGATGGAATTATTAATTTATTTTATACTTTCAGAACGGTGGTCATACACATTATATGTATTAACCTTTTCAATTTCTTGAAAATGGTACACCGAGAGAACTCGGATCTATTATCTTCACACCCAGTTAAATAACAGCTAAAAACCTATATTCTAAACACCTCCCCATCAGAAGAATTATTAATACTGATCTCTAACCATTCAATTTGCCTTAAAGAAGCAAACCATGTTACTATATCCTTAACAGATTTAACGGGGTGAAAGTAGAAATTCTTTTTTAATAATCCAAAGAGTTAATTATCACAAATTTTAACAAAAAAAAGAATGGTTTTTTTTTCAGACACTCATTCCTTAAACACCTGACTTACATGCTGTTTACTACTAAAATAAAGAATTACAACTTCATCTTTGCTTCCAATCGAACAGTTTAAGTACCTGTAACGAAAGCAAAAACATCAAAAAACACTTTGAATTCAAGACCATTTCCAAGTAATCGGCCCCTGACAACCACTTTCCCAGTACTTTCCGAGACATTTCCTAAAAAGGGATGCGACATCCAGAAATATTCCGTTTTATGGAAGCTGGATTCAGGTACCAATTAATTGTATTCCCCTTCAAACCATGCGTATTAAAATTAAGGATCACCTCTGTAGCATCTAGTCCTACACCTCCACTACGGTAAGGATAGCTGTAGTATCCATAATAAATGCAGCAACTAAAGCAAAACTAGAAGTCTACTATTTCCAAGTTAAACCAACATAAACAGCTAAAGCCATAGCTGATATAAAACCGGCACCCCCAAATTACATTCACGTATATTACGAAAAACTCCTTCACATTAATAATGTGAAACAATCGCGAAATACTTTCCAGATAAGAGGGTGGGGAAAATTACGAGCAAAAAAAAATGCCCGACTAGGTCGGGCATTTTGTACTTTAACAAGATCTTTTACAACCCTAAGACTTTTTTTAATTCCGTTACTTTATTTAGTTTCTCCCATGTAAACAATTCTACTTCTTTTATTATTTCTTCGCCAGAAGGACTCATAAAAGTCTTTGTTTTTTTCACCGACTCTCTCCCCATATGCCCATATGCAGCTGATTCTGAATAAATTGGATTTCTTAATCCAAGGTCTCTTTCCATAATTCCTGGACGTAAATCAAATACCTCCTTAATGGCATTCACCAAATCACTTTCTGAAAGACCCTTCAAAACAGTTCCATAAGAATTTACATTAATCCCAGTGGGCTCTACCATACCAATGGCATAAGAAACTTGCACTAAGACTTGCTTTGCCGCTCCAGCAGCAACCAGGTTTTTTGCAATCCATCGGGTGGCATACGCAGCCGATCTATCCACTTTACTTGGATCCTTTCCCGAAAACGCACCTCCACCATGGGCTCCTTTACCCCCGTAGGTATCCACAATAATTTTTCTACCCGTTAATCCAGTATCTCCATGAGGACCTCCGATAACAAATTTCCCCGTAGGATTAATATGATATTTTATATCTGTGGTAAATAAAGCTTGGGCAAGCTTGGGCAATTTAGCAATTACTCTAGGTATAAGAACTCTAACAATATCTTCATGGATTTTTTCTTGCATTTCTTTTTCTGCCCTTTTGGGATCGGAGGGATGAATGACAAACTCATCATGTTGGGTAGAGATCACAATAGAATCAATTCGAACAGGAGCATGATCATCACTGTATTCTATGGTAACTTGAGATTTGGCGTCTGGACGCAGATATGAAACCTCCGAGTTTTCCCTACGCAAATCGGCCAGTTCCCGTAATAATAAATGTGAAAGATCTAATGCCAATGGCATAAAGTTTTCGGTTTCATCGGTAGCGTAACCAAACATCATACCTTGATCACCCGCACCTTGCTCTTCGGGTGTACCTCTATCTACACCTTGATTAATATCATTAGACTGCCCATGAATCGCAGAAAGAATACCACATGAATTGGCATCAAACTGGTATTCACTTTTAGTGTACCCTATTCTTCTAATGGTTTCTCTTACCACCTTTTGAACATCTACATAAGCATTGGTTTTAACTTCACCCGCAACCACTACTTGACCGGTTGTTACAAGGGTTTCACACGCTACTTTAGAATTCGCATCAAAGGCCAAAAAATGATCTAATAATGCATCACTAATTTGATCTGCAACTTTATCAGGATGACCTTCAGAAACCGATTCTGAGGTAAATAAATATGACATACTATTCTCTTTAAAATTATTTAGGAGAAGGGAAGATACAATTTCGGCTCACATTTTAGCATTTTTTTTCAAATGTGGTTGCAAGCAATCAAATCCCTCCACGGGACAAAATTAAGTTATATTTTAAAAAATCAATGTCAAATTACTGACATAATAATCAACAACATATAAAAACCACGCATTCCCACCTCATTTGATTAAGGATAGTAGAACCAAAACCTTACATTTGGCGCACAAATTTATAAAACATAAATTCATGGAATTTTCATTGGCCTACGCTCAAGAACAAGATCAAAAAGACACTTTAAAAGTCTTTAGAGAGCGTTTTCATTTCCCGCAACACCACGGTAGAAATACGGTATATTTTACGGGGAACTCTTTGGGATTAGCTCCAAAAACAGCCATGGCCGCCTTGGAACAAGAGGTAAACGACTGGGCAAAATATGGCGTTGAAGGTCATTTTGAAGCCAAAAACCCATGGGTAAGTTACCACGAAATGTTTGCAGCACCTTTAGCAGAATTGGTAGGTGCCAAACCCATAGAGGTGGCTGCCATGAACGGGCTGACCTCCAATTTGCATTTTTTAATGGTCTCTTTTTATACCCCAACAAAGGAGCGTTACAAAATTATTTGTGAAGGCAAAGCTTTTCCATCTGATCAATACGCTCTTCAAAGCCAGGTAAAACACCACGGTTTAACACCGGAAGATGCAATAATTCAATTATTTCCAAGAGAAGGAGAACACAATTTAAGAACAGAAGACATACTTGAAGCCATATCGGAGCACAAGGATTCTTTAGCTCTAATAATGATTGGAGGAGTTAACTATTACACCGGGCAATACTTTGACATCCCAACCATCACCAAGTCAGGGCATGATGCAGGAGCAAAAGTTGGATGGGATCTAGCCCATGCAGCCGGAAATGTACCTGTTCAGCTACACGATTGGGACGTTGATTTTGCCGCATGGTGTTCGTATAAATATATGAACTCAGGTCCGGGAAGTATTTCTGGAATTTTCGTCCATGAAAAACATTTATCCAATCCAGAACTGAATAGGTTTGCGGGATGGTGGGGACATGATAAGGAGCGTAGATTCTTAATGGAACCTGAGTTTAAACCAATGCACACTGCAGAAGCTTGGCAATTGAGTAATGCCCCTGTATTAGCCATGGCGGTTCATAAAGCGTCTCTTGATATTTTTATGGAAGCGGGTCTTCATAATTTGCGACAAAAAAGTATTGGCCTAACCAACTACTTGGAATTCATTGTTAAAACCGTATCGGATTCTGTCGAAAACGCATCATTTGAAATAATCACTCCTTCTGATCCCGAAGAAAGAGGAGCTCAACTATCTATTTTATCCCATGGTAGTGGGAAAGAATTATTTGATTTCA
>CAJXZP010000052.1 GCA_913062955.1 uncultured Flavobacteriales bacterium
AACTTTGTAAAACACTGAGTTGTGATTAAAAAATAACAAGAGACGATAGGTCCAATACCCGTTACAGAATTGACTAAGTTAAACTGATTTCTCATTTTCTCGGAAGAGTTAACGATCTCCAGCATGATTACCTCCAGTTTTTTAACTTGAGTTTTAGTCAGCTTTATTAGCTGATTTAGAGTAGAAGAAGTAATGAACGAGTTCTAGAGCTGAAATCTAACCAAATCATGGAGCTGATGGAATACCAGTTTACCACCAGAGCGGAATTACTCAAATACTGTAAAGAGGACACAAACAACTTATTTATCAGTTCACCACCTGTAGGAAAAAACTACAGCAGTAGAACAGATATCAAAGAAATATGGAAACGATTAAGTCAAGAAATCAAAATCCAAGACAAAGGATTTATCAACTTCAAACAAGTACGTACAAGTGTAATTACCCATTGGTTAAAACAGTTCAATCTTCGGCAAGTTCAGTACATGGCAGGACATAGGTATGTGAGCAGTACCGAAGGGTATTTGGTGAATCAGGTAGAAGACTTGCAAGCGGACATTGACGAGTTCTACCCCTTTTAAAAACAAAACAAACTTTAACTTTACAACTCATTAAACGATGAACATCAAGTTGACAGAATCACAGAAAATAAAAGTCTTATGCTCGGATGATATTTACAGTATTATGCAGCGAGTATTGATGCGAGAAAATAAAATAGACCGAGACAGAGAACATCTTTGGACCATCAGTTTAGACAATGCAAGCCGAGTATTGAATATTGAATTAGTCAGTATGGGTACCATAAACCAAACCTTGGTAGAGCCGATGGAAGTGTTTAGCATCCCCTTGCAAAAAAGAGCTGTAAAAATCATAGTGATACATAATCATCCAAGCGGAGAAATCAAACCAAGTGAAGAAGATAAAGACATTACGGATCGATTAATCCAAGTTGGAAAAATCATGAATGTTCCTGTATTAGACCACTTGATAATTACAGAAAAGACGTTTTTCAGTTTTGTAGATAGTGGCTTGTTGGCAGAGTTGGCGTTAAGTACAAAGTATGTTCCTGCATATGAGTTACAAAAACGATACGAGAAAGTAGCAAAAGAAGAGGGCGAAGAGAAAGGGAAAAAGGAACGAAGTAAAGAGATCGCGAGAAGTCTAAAAAGAAAAGGTATAGATATAGAAGTTATTGTTGAAACTACCGGCTTAACCAAGTCGGTAATCGCCCGATTAAAAACGGATTAAAAGGAAAGCAAATATTAGTTTTGAAAAACATGAGTAATATCGACAAGACCACATATCAGAATTTTGTAGAAGAAATTAAAGAGCGAATTTACGAATCTCAATACCGTGCCTTAAAATCGGTAAACACAGAATTAATATCTCTTTACAGAGGGATAGGAGAATCTATTATTGAAAAGCAAGAACAACACGGATGGGGGAAATCTGTTGTTGAGAATCTGTCGAATGATTTACAAAAAGAGTTTCCAGGCGTAAAAGGTTTTTCAGCTAGAAATCTTTGGTACATGAAGAATTTTAGTCACCATTATAAAGAAAATGAAAAACTGCAACCACTGGTTGCAGAAATTGGATGGAGTCATAATTTAGTTGTTTTAGAGAAATGTAAAGATGACTTAGAACGTGAGTTTTATATCAAAATGACTAAGAAGTATGGTTGGTCAAAAAGTGTATTAATCCATCAAATAGAAGGTAAATCCTACGCTCAGTTTTTATTGAGTCAAACCAACTTTGATAAATCATTAACAGAGAAATATAAGCGTCAAGCGAAACTAGCGGTTAAAGACAGTTACAGTTTTGATTTTCTAGAAATGATGGAAGATTACAAGGAAAGAGACTTGGAGCTTGGGTTGATTAAAAACATCCGTAGTTTTTTAATGGAAATGGGCGGGGAATATTCCTTTATTGGAAACCAGTACAAGTTGAGTTTAGATGGTGAAGATTTTTACATTGATTTATTGCTGTATCATAGAAAGCTAAAAAGCTTGGTGGCAATAGAATTAAAAACGACTGACTTTAAACCCGAATATGCAGGAAAAATGCAGTTCTATCTTTCGGTATTAGATGATAAAGTAAAAATGGAAGATGAAAATCCATCCATCGGAATTATTGTGTGTAAATCAAAGAATAGGTTGGTAGTAGAATACGCATTAAATACGGCCACCAAACCAATGGGCGTAGCAGATTACTCATTAAGTACATCAGTTCCCAAAGAACTCAAAGGATTATTACCAAGCCCAGAACAAATCGCAGAAAGCTTAGATAAAATGCTTTATTAATTACTGCATGACTTTTATCTATGTGGTTTTTTTATAGAAAACGAATATTGGTGAATTCTATCCGTTTTAGGGAGGGTTAAAGTCGAAGAATAAATAATTTGTATATTTGTACCATATTGGTACACTAAAAATAAAGAGCTATGTTAGTAATCAGCAGTAGAGAATTTAGACAAAATCAAAGAATATACTTTGAAAGAGCAGATAAAGGAGAACAAATAATCGTTCAACGAGGAAAAGATAAAGCGTATGTTTTGCGTCCAGTAAGTGAAGATGATGTTTACTTTAATACGGAAATGCTATCCAGAATAAAGGAAAGTGTGCAACAAGTAAAAGAAGGAAAAACGAAGCGCATAAAAACAGATAAAGAGATCTCGGAATTATTGGGTTTATGAGTTACGAGCTAGAATTTACAGAGATAGCGTTAAGTGATATATCCAAGCATAAAAAGGCAGGAGATAGAGCGGTGTTGAAGAAATTAGAAAAGATATTATTAGAATTAAAAGAGCATCCAACAAAAGGAATCGGTCAACCAGAAATATTAAAGTATGGTTTGTCAGGACTATATTCTAGGCGAGTAAATAGTAAACATCGTTTAGTCTATTCCATTGATGACGAAATAGTAATTGTTCATGTATTAAGTGCCTGGGCACATTATGGAGATAAGTAATTAATAACCCAAAACGATTTAACCTAAAATCATAATTACCATACAAAAGACAACTAGGAAGAAAGGAGTTCCGCCCTCAATCGTCAGCAAAAAGGCACGCCAAACCGTCAAGCATTTGTTTTGATTTATTGCCCTTAAAGGCATAAAACAAAAGCTTGCCGCCCTAAAAAGGGTTTACGCTGCGCTCCAAGTTTGTCATGTCTTTTGCGTTCCTCACTCCGTTGTCACGGGTAGGCTACTCTGAGTTTTTAACCGCTTTTCTTCACTTCGCAAAAGCTTCGTTACGGCAAGCCGTTAAAAACTCACCGCCTCCCAGAGTTATGCTCCCCTGCGGGTCACCCAAGGCAGCGGCTGACTTTATTTGTTTTGCTTCCGCTTCGCTCTAGCTAATAAAAAGGTAGCCTTGCGATAGTCGCGAAAAGCTCCCACGTATGCGCGTCAAAGCGTTACACGCTATTTTTGCCGCCCACCTTTTGTTCCCATTCGCAGCGGCTCGCGATGCTTGTTAATGTCCGCAACCCACTACGTTCATTGCAGCCATTACCAGCCTTTTTTAGCCACGGGCGTTTGTTCCCAGTTTTTAAAAAACAAAAAAAGACAGTCCCGGGTATCCTTCCGCACTTCAATAAATCCAGTTCATTTAATCGAAATCTACCCATCGTTTGGATACTTCATTTTAAACTGTCAAGCAAGCTTGCAGCTTAAAAAATGAAGTCAATCCAAGCCGCCATAAAAAACCAACCAAAAAGTGTAAATTAATCTGTCTTATTCGGAATATGGAACCCAAACACCGTAAGTAAAAAGTAAGTGGAGAATGAAATAAAGCTTTAGTTTTAGACCTACCAAAATGGGAGGCCTAAAACTTACATATCACAACCAGCAAAGAGCTCTAGAAGTAAATCCACTTTTTATAGAAAGGGGTCTAGGAAAAAAAAGGGCTGCGGAGAAAAATTGCGTAAGTGCTTACCGTTATGGCTTTAACGGACACGAAAAAGACGATGAAGTAAAAGGCAATGGAAATCACTTGGCTTTTGGAGATTATGGATATGATCCTAGAATTGGGAGATGGTTGAGTTTGGATCCGTTACAGTCGGAATATCCTAGTCTAAGTCCTTATAATTTTGTTGGGAATAATCCTATTTTAAATAAGGACTTGGACGGGAAAAAGATTTATATTTATTATGATTCTGGGAAGAAAGGTAAATGGAATCAGGTCATTTACACGGCATTTGAGTATAAAGGGGCTTTAAGTCCTCCAAATAACCCGTATGTTACAGCAACAATTTCAGCTTTGGATAAATTGGGTACTTCTAAATTTATTGCTATAGATTTTGACAGGATGCTAACTAGTACTACTTTTAATTATAATTTAAAAGAGGTTCAAGGAACAAAGGTAAACGAGGCGGATGGCCATACGTTTCTAAATCCAGAGACTAATAAGTTTGATGTGATGGCTGAGCAAGATCTTTATTTTAACCCAGGGATATATCTTATAGGTAAGAATGGCAAAATATTACCTCCTTATGCTGCTTTGTGGCATGAAATGGGTCATTTGTTAAGTGCTGCGGAAACCCCGGCTGAATACCGAAGAAGAAGTACTAATTATTATGGCCCTCTGGATCCAATGAAGGTTTGGGAAACAGAGGAAGAGTATTATAATACGACAAGATATGAATGGCCACTGGCAATGGAATTTGGTTTGTTGATTAGGCAAGATCATGAAAATGGGACTTCAGCAACTGCAGTTTTTGGGAATGCTCCTGCTTCAAGGACACCTATTCGTACGTTTGAGGAGAATATATATGATGGTAAAGAAGTGAATTTAAAATAGATGGTTTGATAATTTATAATAAGGTTATGATACGAGTAATTTCTTTAACTTTTTTCCTGCTTATTGCAAGTATTGGGTACTCTTTTGTTCAAATTAGAATATATATTATCCCTGTTAATAGAACTTGTAATTTTGTAGAGACTCAGAGCATGGATTACGTTAGAGATAATGCAACTTATTATATTGAAATTAATGAGTTATGGGAGGCTAATAAGTTTGTAGAGGCGGAAAGAAAAATTGAATTGAATGAATTGGGGTATGCGGATAGCTCTCGGTGTCTTAGTATTGTGATTGATTATTGGGATACTGAAAGGAATATGGTTTATAATACTATCGGAATACATCCAAGTAAAGAAATGAGTATGTATAGTCCTGGGTCAGGACCTCTAATTTATCCTTTAGATGAGCAGTTTTTGGACTTTATAAATGATTATTTCCCAAAAGTTGCTGGATTGAATTGGTTTTTAGATCCCCCCCCCAGCACATTGCCAAATGATTGAAAACAAGATGTAAGTTATCCTATTATAGTTTTTCAATTCTGTTTGCAAAACAGGATTAGAAAACCTTTATGGCAACTGTAAAAAGAAAGAAGAAGTAAGAAAATCACGAAAATCCTTAGCAGAAATGCAAAGGATTTTTCTTTTTTGAGAAAGAATACGTTTAAGTTAGTGCTTGCCATAAAATGCAACTAATCTGGCAGAGCCAGAAGTAGCATTATAATATGTCAAGCTGCGTCTTCGTTTTTAGAATATGATATTTATTTCTATTTTTAGAATGTGAGTAAAGGCACAACAAGCTATAGAATCAAAGATGAAAATGCATTGTATTTTCTAACATGTGCTACGGTAGAGTGGATTAATGTTTTTACAAAAAGAAAGTACAAAGAAGTATTTGTAGACAGCGTAAACCACTGTGTTCAACAAAAGGGATTAGTAGTATATGGATGGGTGTTGATGAGTAATCATTTTCATTTGATTGCTATGGCAAAAGAAGGGTCTAAGCTATCTGCAATAATGCGTGATTTGAAAAAGCATGTTGCCAAAGAGGTAGTGAGAATGATTCAAGAAGAACCAGAAGGAAGAAGAGAATGGCTACTAAAAGAAATGAAAAAGGCCGGTTCTGAAAACAGTAAAAAGCAAATATTTCAATTATGGAGGAATGATAATCACCCTATCCATTTATTTAAGCCAGAAACCATTCAACAGAAATTGAACTACATTCATAATAATCCGGTAGAAGAAGGTTTGGTTTCTTATCCGCAAGAGTATTTATACGGCAGCGCAAAAGATTATTCTGATGAAAAAGGACCGGTTCAGATTGAACTGATTAATGGCTAAAATATCATAACACATTGCCAAATAAAAACAAGATGCAGGTTGACATACTTGTGCTGAGCCTGTCGAAGTATTATAGTTTTTCAATTCTGTTTGCAAAACAGGATTAGAAAACCTTAATGGCAACTGGGTTATAGACTAATGCAAGTTAGTGGCTTTTTTATGCAATCTATTTAGAAATAGAATAAATGCTTGCATCATTTCATTGGTTTACTAGTGGGTAAATAAGGTGGTCAAGGAGTCGTTCAGTTCCTTCGGGTTTTATAAATTCGCATTCCAATAGAAATCAACCTGTAAGAGTAACCAATACACATTTCCATGAATAAACTAATCCTTTTCTTCAGTTTTATAATCATTAGTTTATTTGCTCAAGCTACTACTCACGTGGTGGATAGTTTAAATAATGCCGGGTTTGGTTCGTTTCGAGCAGCCGTAGATTCCGCTTTAATTGGCGATACCATTCGTTTTAGCCCGAATTTAATTGCCAACGGGAGTGATAGCATTGTGTTGACATCAAAGGTGACCCTAAACTTTAAAGATTCTATTGTAATCGTGGGCTTATACAATGAAACGGATACTTTGTATTTATCGGGGGGAGGGAATAGTCAAATTTTAATGTTAGTGGGCAGCAATCACTCTGTTTTGGATTCGTTGGTGTTTATTAATGGTTATAATTGGGGGGTAAGTTTAATGGATAAAAGAGGTGGAGCAATTTATGTGTTAAATTCGGATACTCTTTTTTTACGGAACTGTTTTTTTCGCAATTGCTCGGCAGAATATGGAGGTGCTATTCATGCATTTTCTGTGGCATTGGATGTGCATAATAGTTTTTTTATATCAAATTATGGACGTGCTGGAGGTGCAGTTATGACCAATAGGGATATTTCACTTCAAGTAAATACCAGTTACTTAAACGTTTCCAATTCTGATTTTCTTAATAATGAATCCCTTGTTGGTGGTGCTATTTATGTTTTGGAAGATAGTTATTTAGTAGTAGTGGATAGGTGTCTTTTTGAAAACAATACAGGAAGTAATGGAGCTGCCATGATATTAAGTACTTATTTTTTGAATACCACCCCTGGACAGGGGACTTTGATCTTATCTAATTCTATCTTAAAGAATAATAGAGCGTCTTTTGGGGGGGGAATAAAGATAGGTGGAAAAGATGTGAATTTACAGATGGATAATACGTCTTTTATTAAAAATGGCAAATTATCATTCACTAGTGCAGGGGGCGGTATTTTGGTTGGTGCAACAAATAGTTCCATTGTAGATGTATTTAATTCAACATTTACCCAAAATAAAGCTGATTCAGGAGCTAGTGCCATTTGGGTAAGAGGGTCTGGCTTGATAAATTTGGCTACATCGGTAATAAATATAGTGAATTCAACATTTACCGATAATTATATAATTAACGGAGCCACCATAGGTGCCTCCGCAGTAAATTCTTCGGTAATAAATGTGCGAAGTAGTATTGTTGCCTTAAATGTGGATTATACATCTTTTTCCAATAACCATTTACCTTCCATATCATCATCGGGATACAATATATTTTCCACTCCTATTGATACCGGAACAGTTCTTACAGCAGTATCGGATCAGCTAAATCCAACCATGAGTACCCTTCAGTTGGGTAGTTTGGGTTATAATGGGGGTTTTGCTCCTACTATGATGCCCTTAAATGGTTCAATTGCCATAAATAATGGGAATCCTTTGGATGTCTCGGATGCACAAAATGTGGCTATTGTAGGAATACGTGATGTTGGAGCCGCAGAAGTGTGTAGCCGAACATTTAAAGTGGATACGATTGTTGCCTACGACAGTTATACTTGGATAAATGGAGTTACCTACACCTCCAATGATAGTTTAGCTATAGACACAATCGTAAATACATCGGGTTGTGACAGTGTGGTTTCTTTGAATTTAACCATCTTAACCTCCTGTCGAAAAACCGATACTATTAGTGCCTGTAATGGGTATACTTGGAGAAACGGAGTGACTTATGATTTTAGCAATTATTCTGCCGAACATATAATTCAAGACACCACTCGATGCGACAGTATTTATAGGCTCCATTTAACTATTACACATAGTAGGATAGAGTTTCATCAGGCTTGCGAATCTTTTACTTGGCGGAATGGAGTGACCTATACCCAAGATAATACGACAGCCAAAGATACCGTTATGGTTTCGGCTGGTTGCGATAGTATTTTTAAATTACATTTAATAATTCGAAACACCGAATACTCAACAGAAGTCCGTGCCGCCTGTGATAGCTTAACTTGGATGAATGGAATTACCTATTACACCAGTACCCATATAGCTACCGATACTTTAACTAACCGTTATGGGTGTGATAGTATTGTGACCTTGGATTTGACCATTAATAATCCGGTAAATACCATTGATTCGGTTTCGGCTTGTTTGTTCTATCAATGGATAAATGGTCAGGTATATCTTACCGATAATAATACGGCTACTCAAACTTTTACAGGATCTAATGGGTGTGATAGTAATGTGACGTTAAATCTTGAAATACATAGTGGTACGTTAGGTACCGATACCCATGTGGTTTGTGATTCCTTGGTGTGGATAAATGGAAACACGTACTATACCAATACAACTACGGCTATATATAATATGGTGGGAGGTAATAGTCATGGATGTGATAGTATTGTTACGCTAAATCTAACGGTGAATGGAACGCATGATATAGATGTAATTTCTAGTTGTGGTCCCATTACTTGGTTGGATGGAAATACCTATTCATCCAGTACCAATACACCTACATATACAACCATCAATGCCTTGGGTTGCGATAGTGTGGTTACACTAAGCCTGACCATTAACACAACAAGCTTCGGAACGGAAACAGTAACGGCCTGTACTAGTTATTTATGGAATGGAATCATTTACACCGCAAATAACAATACGGCTTTAGATACTGTAGTAAATGCAGCAGGTTGCGACTCCATTATTACTTTAAACCTGACTATTTTAAATACAACTGCGGGTATGGATATTATTTCTTCGTGTAATCCCATTACTTGGATAGATGGAAATACCTATTCCTCAAATAATTCCACAGCTACCCATACAATAAGTAATTCGCAAGGTTGTGATTCGGTCATTACATTAGATTTCACTTTACTTCAAGCCATTACTGCCACAGATGTAATTAATGCGTGTTCAGCAATCACGTGGTTAGATGGAATGGTCTACGCTCAATCTATTATAGGTCCAGCCGTGACATTAACCAATGTCAATGGCTGTGATAGTGTGGTAACGTTAGATTTTACGTTGTTGGAGGTGGATACTTCGGTGATCCGTAGCTATTTAACCTTAACCGCACAAGCTACCAACGCCACTTACCATTGGATAGATTGTGATAATGGAAGGATGGCAGGTGAAACCCAAGCTAGTTTTACAGCTATTCAAAACGGTAATTACCAAGTAGAAGTCACTCAAAACGGATGCATAGACACTTCTGCATGTTTGGCCATTACCAACGTTGGCATAATGGAAACAGCGCTTATTGGCGTATCCATACACCCCAACCCTACCAGTGATGTAATCCATATGGATAAAGGAACAAATACATCCTTAGAAATTACGATCACTAACAGCACGGGAGCCATCGTATACACCGCAACTACTCAAAACCAAATAACCACTATTGACATGGCCAAAATGGCTGCTGGAATTTATTGGGTAACTATGAAAAATGAGTTGGGCATGAAAGTAGAACGTGTGGTGAAAAGATAAGGGGGGTTAGAGGTTAGGAATTTGGTTAATGGTTTTTTTGTGCGTTTTATTTAGAAATGGAATAAATGCTTGCCATAAAGTTGTTCTATTCCAATAAATTGGAAGAACAGCTATAATACTTCGACAGGCTCAGCACAAGTATGTCAAGCTGCGTGGGTGCGAAAGGTTAATAGTGCATACAAAAATGCGATGAAAGGTCTAGTTAAATCTGGGGGCTTATCAAAAAAAGAGGCTAAGACTAAAGTGATGCAATTTAAACAGGGTGAAAAGTGATTGAGATGGTAGTTAGATGGTGTAGTTTGATAGTGCTTATTGTTTTGTTGAGTTCATGTTTTCGTTGCTCAATCCAGGTAGGTAGGTTGGTAACCAAATTTGAGAAGAGGGAGTTAATGGGTAGGTGTAGAGATATTTCGTATTCTGATGTTTTAACTGACAGATTGGCTTCAAAGTATGGACGTGACGATATCTTTCTGTATTGTCCTGTTTTGGTCAATGACGAGGGAATAGGTGTCTATCAATTTTGGATAAACAAATTACATCATAAAAAGAATAATTTCTTTTTACTAGATGAAGAAATAAAGAGGGTTACAAATATTAATACGATGCGGGAGTTTCTAATTAATCATGGGTTTGATAATAAGGTTGTAGATGAAAAATTAGAAGGGATAGAATATTGCATGAAAAATTTCTCTGATAAGAGTTCTGATGTTTGGTAGTTCAACTGTATTAGAAAGATAAATGAGAAATTAAAGAGAAAGCCTTTACAGAGATGTGAGGGCTTTTCATTATTTAAAGAAATACCATAAAGTTAATGCTTGCCATAAAGCTGTTCTATTCCAATACATGGGAAGAACAGCTATAATACTTCGACAGGCTCAGCACAAGTATGTCAAGCTGCGTTTTAGTTTTAAGGTTGTTTTAATTTTAGAAGCAGGTTGATCCTATGATAGTTTTTCAATTCTGTTTGCAAAACAGGATTAGAAAACCTTTATGGCAACTGTTGCCTGGTTGGATGTTTTTAATACTCTGTTTTCAACGGGAACAAATGGGCCCCAAAACCGTTTTATCCAATACTTAGAAAACAAGGAATATAAGGTACTCATGCACAATGGGTGTTTATGACTTTCTTGAACCAAAAATTGGGCTGGTTTCAGAATAGTGCTAAAACAATTTGAATAACAGATATTTGCAGCTTCAAATTCAAAAGTCATAATCAGTCATGATTGAAGTAGGGAAAACGGTGGTATCTCGAGATGTATTTAAAAAGGAGTTTGTATGCAATCTGTCGGCTTGTAAAGGCGAATGTTGTATTGCGGGTGATGCGGGAGCTCCTTTAAGTGAAGAGGAGAATAAAATATTGGCTGATATTTACCCCAAAGTGAAACCCTATATGCGTGCCGAAGGAATTGAGGCAGTTGAGTTATTGGGTACTTCTGCCTACAATGAAAAAGACAAAGAATACGAAACTACCCTGGTCAATAATTCGGAATGTGCCTATGTTGTCTTTGCAGATAATGGAGCCGCTTTATGTGCGATTGAAAAAGCACATAATGAAGGTGAGGTAGATTGGCCCAAACCTATTTCATGTCATTTATATCCCATCCGTATTAAAGAATACAAGCAGTTTGATGCGATCAATTACGATAAATGGGATATCTGTTCCGATGCTTGTACTCTGGGGCAAGAGTTAAATGTTCCGGTATATCGTTTTTTGAAAGTACCCCTCATAAGAAAGTACGGTAAGGATTGGTATCAAGACCTAATCGAAGTGGCCGAATTAGTAGAACGAGATCTTTAAGGTCCCATTCTATCAGAAAAGAACGGGAATACCTCTTTTTTTATTTTTAATAAATACATCTAATCGTGGCTTAGTGTACTGTCGCAACGGTTTAGAAATGGTAAGTTTAATGGGTCCTTGTGTTTTATTATGCGAGGGCTTTTGCATTTAATATACTTGCCTTTATGGTTTAAGTACTTACACGTCAATTCCATTATATTTGCTGTCCCATTTGTATAAATAGTAGCCATGATTAAATTTCTTACTTCCGTATTGATTCTTACCGCATTTTCATTAGGTGCCCAAGAGTCTGATTCACAAAAGCAATCCCAATTAAATGAGTTGTATTCTAAATTTCGAATAAAAGAAATTCAGGATAGTGTGCGGGCAGTGCAATTGGCACAATCTGGGAATGTTAAAATCGTCACATTAGACAAGCAAGGAGAAGTAGTGAGATTAGTCAGGTTTGAACCCAATGGATTCCCTGTTTTTTATGGAAATGACAATGTCAACGCGGCCCAATCTGTGGGTACAGATCTCATTGTAGCCGGAGCAACAAATGGATATGGTTTAACCGGAGGCGGAATGATTATTGGCGAATGGGATGGTGGGGCTGTTTTAGGTATCCATCAAGAGTTAACGGGTAGAGTCACTCAAATCGATTCGCCAAATGATACGAGTAACCATGCCACCCATGTGGCCGGAACAATGATTGCCTCTGGAGTGATGGCTAATGCTAAAGGAATGGCAATTGCCGCTACTATCGATGCGCATGATTTTTATAATGACGATAGTGAAATGGCCACATTTGCCACGAACGGTATCGTTTCAAATCATTCGTATGGTAGAATTACCGGTTGGAGGTCTATGACCAATGGAGATTGGCGCTGGTATGGAGATACGACCATAAGTAGTGTGGAGGATTATATGTTTGGCTTTTATTCTTACAATGCCCGTAGTTGGGATTTAATTGCGAATGCGGCCCCTTATTACTTGATTGTAAAATCGGCAGGAAACGATAGGAATGATGAGCCACCTTCATCGGTCACTTCGCATGAAGTATACAATGGCGGGTCTTGGCATGTTTCCACTGGTTCTCGTCCTGCAGATGGAGGAACGGATGGTTACGATTGTATTTCTTCTTCTGGAAATGCAAAAAACATTTTAACCGTGGGTGCTGTTAGTGATGTTTCCAACGGGTGGTCCCAACCCAGTGATGTTTCCATGTCTTCATTTAGTGGATGGGGACCTACTGATGATGGCCGGATAAAGCCAGATATTGTAGCGAATGGAGTGTCTTTATACTCTAGTGGAGCAGATAATAACTCGGATTACTTTTCTAGTAGTGGTACTTCAATGTCTGCGCCAAATACTACGGGTACCTTAGCGTTATTGCAAGAAATGTATAATGACTCTAACAGTTCGTATATGACGGCATCGAGTTTAAAGGCGTTGGTAATTCATACCGCAAATGAAGCCGGCTTAACCGGACCCGATTTTAAATTTGGTTGGGGATTACTGAATGCAAAAGGAGCTGCGGATATTATTGCAGATACATTGCATCATAAAATTATTGAAGCCACTTTGTCTAATCTAGGTACAGATACTTATACCTTTTATGCAGATGGAACCACGGATGTGGAGGCGAGTATCGTTTGGAATGATCCTGCGGGAACAATTCCTACAGCATCACTCGATCCAACGACCACCATTTTGGTGAATGATTTGGATTTAAGGATTTCCAACATTGCAGGTACCATTAAGTTACCCTGGATAGTTAATTCAGCAATGCCTTCAGTAGCGGCTACTCGAGGCGATAATGTGAAAGACAATGTAGAACACGTCATTTTTGATTCCCCTGTAGCCGGGATCTATACTTTTTCAATTTCCCATAAGGGGAGTTTGTCGGGCATTATTGGAGCTCAAGATTACTCTCTGATAATTTCAGGAATTGCACCAACACCTACCGGTCCGGTTCCCGTGGTTTCGTTTACATCTTCAAATACCACTATTTGTGAAGGAGATTCCGTGTACTTTACAGATACCTCTATTGGAAGTCCTACCAGCTTGGAATGGACATTTACGGGTGGGAATCCAGCTACGTCAACCCTAGCCAATCCAGCAGTGGTTTATGCCACGGCTGGTTCTTATGCGGTAAAACTCAAAGCATTTAATACCATTGGAGTAGACTCTGTACTGCTAGCCAATTATATAACGGTAGTGGCAGCTCCGGTAGTCACCACCACAGCATTTGGCGATGAATGTGTTTCGAATGGGACATTAACTCTTTCAGGAGGATTACCCACTGGAGGAACTTGGAGTGGAGCTGGGGTCAGCGCTGGATCGTTCGATCCAATGGGAGCAGGTGTGGGAACGCATACCTTAACGTACACCGTGAGTAACGGAACATGTTCTTCAAGTACCACAGAAAATATTACCGTAGTGAATACACCCGTGGCCAATTTATCCAGTTTTTCCGCAGCGGTTTGTGACAATAGTACCGCCTTTTTATTAACCGGAGGAACACCTATTGGAGGAGTTTATAGTGGGACTGGAGTGAGTAATAATATGTTTGATCCAAGTGTTGCAGGGGTCGGACCACATCTAATTACCTATACGTTTTCAAATTCTGGAGGGTGCGCAAGTTCGGCTTCTAGTACGTTGACCGTAATACCGGGATTAGCCTCTTCTTTAAATAGTTTTAGAGATGTGTGTGATAGCTCTGCCGTAATAACGCTTACTGGTGGAACTCCAGCTGGAGGATATTTTACTGGAATCGCAGTGGATACAGCTGCCGGAACTTTTGATCCGTCTTTAGCGGGAGTGGGAACACATACCATCACTTATTTTGCCCTAGGAGGACTATGTGTTTCTGCGGCAACGAATACCATTACCGTAAACCCTTTACCTATAGTAACCCAAGCATCTTTGCCAAATGAATGTGTGGCAACTACCCTGGTTACTTTAACGGGCGGTTCTCCCGCAGGAGGTACCTATTCTGGAGGCGCAGTGACTAATGGCGTTTTCGATCCATCTATTGCAGGTCTCGGGATCCATTGGGTGTATTACAATTACTCCGATACAAACACGGGTTGTTCAGGAGTAGATTCAGCCAGTATTGAAGTGGTAAACGCTATTCAGTTTACCCTAAACGATACCGCTATATGTGAAAATGAAAACCCCTTTTTATTAACCGGAGGAATGCCGTTTGGAGGTACTTACTCCGGTATTGGAGTCGTTGGGAATACGTTGTTTGATCCCATGGTCTCTGGAGTTGGAGTACACGCTATTTCGTATGTAGATTTAGTAAATACCTGTGTGATACCTGTAACGGCTAATTATACGGTATTAGCAGCTCCTGTGGCTATTTTAGCCCCGATACCTAATATTTGTCTTTCAGGTGGGCCAGTAACCTTAACGGGTGGGGCACCAACGGGTGGAACGTATTCTGGGATTGGCGTTATCAATAATATTTTGGATCCGTCTGTGAATGGTGCGGGAACCATTCTTATTACCTATTCCCTTACTTCCAATGGATGTACGGATACGGCAAGTCAATTAGTGGTTATAGGTGCCGGATCACCGGAAATCATGAATATTAAAACTTCTTATTGTATCAATGATAGTGCCGTTGTATTTATCGGGAATCCGGGAGGAGGAACATTTTCGGGGAGCGGACTCTCCGATAGTTTATTTGATCCTAATGCAGCGGGTGTAGGTATGCATTCCATTGTATATACCACTACAGGAGGATGTGCAGGCTCTTCGTCTTATGTTGTTCGGGTAAATGCGAAACCTAGCTTAGGGAGTGTGACCGGACCGCTTATTTCGTCACAAAATGTAATTGCACCGTATAGTATTACCGCACAAAATGGGGCCTATTATAATTGGATGGCTACCGATGGAATAATTGTATCCAATTCTAACAACCAAATTACAGTGAGGTGGGATGCCACCCCAACCGGAATGTTAGAAGTCGTAATGGTGGACCAAAATGGATGTATGGATACCGCCATATTGAATGTGGTGCTTTGGCCGGTGAGTGTGGCTGAAATTGATTTGGGTGGAAGCGTAAGTTTTTATCCTAATCCAGTAAAAGAACAAATTTTCTTTACCGGTGACATGGATAAATCTGAAGTATACGAAATGGTGATACTTAACGTAGCAGGACAACACGTGTTTTCGGAAAAAAGAAATATAGATAAAGGAACTTTTAATTGGAATGTCAACGTTTCAACATGGAGCTCGGGGCCTTATTTTTATCAAATTAAAAGCTCGGGTAAAGTGTATGGTCAGGGCCAATTTTTGAAACATTAATTAAGAAATCCACCAGCCTACCTAGGCTAGAGTTGTTTTACCTTTGCGAAACTAAAATTTGAATATGCGTACATTAATCAGGGATGCCCAGATTGTAAATGAAGGAGAAATTTTTACTGGCTTTGTGTTAGTAGAAGATGAGTTAATTGTAAAAGTAGGTAGAGCAGGCGATGAATTGCCTCCTGCCGATAAAGTAATTGATGCGAAAGGAAAGTTTTTACTACCCGGGCTCATCGATGACCAAGTTCATTTTAGAGAACCAGGTTTAACGCATAAAGGTGATATTCAATCGGAATCCACGGCTGCAGTTGCAGGTGGAATTACCACTTTTATGGAGATGCCAAATACGGTTCCTCAAGCGGTGACTATTGAAGAACTAGAAAAGAAATATGAAATAGCTTCCCGTACCTCTCTTGGTAATTACTCTTTTTATTTAGGGGTAACCAATAGTAACATTGACGAAATTAGAAAAATTGATCCGGCACGAATTTGTGGCGTGAAAATTTTCATGGGTTCCTCTACCGGAGATATGGTAGTGGATAACGATAACTCATTAGATAACGTCTTTCACGATGCGCCCGTTTTGATTGCAACACATTGTGAAGATGATGACATTATCAAAGCGAATCAGGCTAAGTATGAAGCCGAATTTGGAGATGATATCCCATACAAACATCACGCGGATATTAGAAGTCATGAAGCCTGTTATAAGTCCTCAAGTAAAGCGGTAAACTTGGCTAAGAAAAATGGTTCGCAACTGCATATTATGCATTTGTCTACTAAAAAAGAATTGGAACTGATTGAACAGGGTCCAATGCTCAATAAAAAAATTACAGCCGAAGCGTGTGTCCATCATTTATGGTTTAATCGCTCGGATTATGATAGCAAAGGGGCATTTATTAAATGGAATCCAGCGGTTAAAGATGAAGAAGATCGCTTGGCATTATTAGAAGCATTAAATAATGATACGCTCGATATTATTGCAACAGATCACGCACCGCATAGCCTAGAAGAAAAAACAGGGGTGTATACCAAAACACCTTCGGGAGGGCCATTAGTGCAACACTCACTCACGGCTTTAATGGAGTTCCATTTAGATGACGTGTTACCAATAACAAAAATGGTAGAGAAAGCATGCCATAACCCCGCTCGATTGTTTAGTGTAATAAATAGAGGTTTTATTAGAGAAGGCTATTTTGCCGATTTGGTGTTGGTGAATCCCGATAGTCCTTGGACGGTCGATAAAACCAATATCTTATACAAATGTGGGTGGTCTCCGTTTGAAGGTTATACCTTCCGTACCCAAGTTGAAAAAACATTTGTGAATGGTCACTTGGCTTACGACAATGGCGTGATCGATGCATCCAAACAAGGAAAAAGAATTTCATTTGATCGTTAATTTCATGCGAAAAGTAGTCAAAGTAATATTCGTTTTAATAGGACTGGGATGGTGTACTGCTTGCGAGCCTACCGGTCAAGTGAAGCCCAATGATTTGTTAGCTCAAGAGCCAATGATATTGGTGCTGAAAGATATTTGTTTGGTAGAAGCACGTTTCCAGAGGCGCTTAAGTGTTCCTGGAATTAATCATGGAGATTTGGTTTTTGAAAATTATAAAATCATATTTGAGGGACATAATATTTCCATGGAGCAGTTCAAAAATTCGTATGCTTATTATGAAGAGTCCCCAGAGTTAATGCAACAAATGTACGACTCGGTTATAGTGGTTCTGTCTAAAGAAGAGAGTGAACTAAAAAGTAAGGGAGATCCCAATTATCCTAAAATGGCCCATTAATAGATACCTAGCTATGCAATCAGATTCAAGTTTTATTCCGTTAAATCCAAAAACATATTCCAACGAAGAAATGGTAGAACGGAGTCGTTTGTATTACGAGCAAATGGATCAAAGGAGATCTGTACGGGAATATTCGGATCAATCGTTTCCAGTAGAAATATTGGAGAATATAATTAAAACGGCATCTACAGCCCCTTCAGGAGCCCATAAACAGCCATGGACCTTCTGTGTGGTAACTAGTTCGGAAATTAAATCAAAAATTAGAGAAGCTGCTGAAGAAGAGGAACTAGAAAATTATTCTCGAAGAATGAGTGATTCTTGGCTGGAGGACTTAAAACCCTTTGGGACAGATCATATCAAACCTTTTATAGAAGTGGCACCTTATATTGTAGTAGTGATGAAACATTCGTATGAGTTTGGAGATGAGGGAGAGAAACTTCAAAACTATTACGTAAATGAATCGGTGGGAATTGCGGTTGGCTTTTTCCTTTCCGCAATTCATAATGCGGGTCTATTTGCCCTAACTCATACCCCAAGTCCGATGAGATTTTTAAAAAAGATTTTAAATAGGCCTGAAAATGAACAACCTTACTTGCTAATTCCTGTGGGGTTACCCTCTGATAACGTGCGAGTTCCGGATATTAAAAGAAAAGGTTTAGAGGAGATAATAGAGCGGTATTGAAACATTTTGCAAAACTTGTTTAACACTCATCTTTTATTTTCCTTTGCCGCGATTATAAATTAACATTAAATATCTTACAGAGATGTCAGAAGTTAAAGAAAAAGTAATAGCTATTATCGTTGACAAATTAGGAGTTGACGAAAGTGAAGTTTCATTAGAATCTTCTTTCACTAACGATCTAGGAGCAGATTCTCTAGACACAGTTGAATTAATTATGGAATTTGAAAAGGAATTTGATATCGCTATCCCAGACGATCAAGCAGAGAATATTGCGACCGTTGGAGATGCTGTAACTTACATTACAAGTAACAAATAATTTTTAAATTTAAATCCCTGTTAAAATGGAGTTAAAACGTGTAGTTGTAACTGGACTAGGGGCAATCACCCCCATTGGTAATAATATTCCTGAGTTTTGGGAATCTTTACTAGCTGGAAAAAGTGGTGGTGCTCCAATTACTTATTTTGACACGGAGCATTTCAAAACGAAATTTGCATGTGAAGTCAAGAACTTTGATGTAAACGGATATTTTGAAAGAAGAGAAGGTAGGCGAATGGATAAGTATTCCAAATTTGCTCACATCTCTTCAGATGAAGCCATTAAAGATGCAAATTTAGACCCAGAAAAACTCGATCTTGATCGAGTTGGGGTCATCTTTGCCTCTGGAATTGGTGGAATCCAAACGTATCAGGAAGAAGTTTTAGGATTAGCAAGAACCAATATGGTTCCAAAGCTAAATCCTTTCTTTATTCCCAAAATGATTGCTGATATCGCAGCAGGTCAAATCTCCATCAAGTATGGATATAGAGGTCCTAATTATTGTACGGTATCTGCTTGTGCTTCTTCTACCCACGCTATGATTGATGCATTTAACCTAATCCGTTTGGGTAAGGTAGATGTAATGGTTACAGGTGGAGCGGAAGCTGCCATTACAGAGTCCGGTATTGGTGGTTTTAACGCCATGCAAGCCTTGTCTACTCGTAATGATTCTCCGGATACCGCTTCTCGTCCGTTTGATGCGGGTCGTGAAGGTTTTGTGATGGGTGAAGGTAGTGGAGCTGTAATCGTAGAAGAATTAGAACACGCTTTAGCTCGTGGAGCTAAAATTTATGCGGAGTTAATTGGGGGTGGAATGACCGCTGATGCACATCATATTACAGCACCACATCCAGAAGGACTTGGAGCTATAAATGTGATGAAGCAAACCATGAATGATTTTAATGATGTCGTTTATACAGATGTAGACTACATTAACGTTCACGGAACTTCAACGCCTTTAGGTGATATTGCCGAATGTAAAGCTATTAAAGCGGTATTTGGGGAGCACGCCTATAAATTGAATATTAGTTCAACCAAATCCATGACGGGTCACCTACTTGGTGCTGCTGGAGCGGTTGAATCTATTGCGACTATATTGGCTGTTCAGAATGATATTGTTCCTCCAACAATCAATCACTTTACCGATGATGAGAACATTGATTCAAAATTGAATCTTACGTATCATAAAGCGGTAAAACGTACCGTAAATGTGGCTTTAAGTAACACATTCGGGTTTGGTGGGCACAACGCTTCTGTTTTGTTCCGGAAATTCAACGGCTAAAAGGTGTTTAGCTTCTTTAATTGGAGAAAGTCACCCGTTGAGAAGGAAAATCCAAATGTTTCAAAATTACTGAATACCATAGGTCTAAAAACCGCTAAAGCAGAGTTGTATTTACAAGCTTTAAGACATAAGTCCGTCTACGAAAGCTCGTACGAAAACAATGAACGTTTAGAGTTTTTAGGCGATTCAATTTTGGATTCGGTGGTGGCGGAAGTTCTTTATGAAAAATTCCCCCAAGCTAAAGAAGGCTTTCTTACGCAAATTCGTTCCCGTATTGTCAGTCGTAGTAGTCTCAATAAATTAGGGTTCGCATTGGGTTTGGATCAACTTATTGATGCCCAAATGAGTCGCGATGTTAAGGAAACATCCTTAGCTGGAAATGCATTAGAAGCCTTGATTGGGGCCATTTATATTGATAAGGGATTTACAGTAGTCAATACTTTTATTCGTAAAAAACTAATTGAACCTCATATCCATTTTGATACCATCCTTTCGCATGAATCTGACCCGAAGAGTCGGGTCATAGAATATGCGCAAAAGAAAAAGGTAAGGGTTTCATTTAAAACTAGTTTGCACCAAAAAGAAGAGCCGCAATCCTTTAAAAGTACCGTGGTTTATGATGGTGATGAAATCGCCTTTGCTTTTGGTCCTTCAAAGAAAAAAGCAGAGCAAAAAGCTGCTGCTGAGGCGATAGGGATTCTAAGGAAGGATTAAGGCAACTTTTTAACAATTATCCCTTGATTGCTTAACATTATTGTACGTAAGTAGACCATGGATTGATGTAATTTAGCCTACTACTAAATTCAATTACAGTATGGCAGTTAAACGCCTCAAATTAGATCACGAATCCGATGCTTTTGTGTTGGCCATAAGCTGCCATCAAAAGAGTACCAAGTTGGCTTGGGAAATTAGCCGTGCGGTGAAATGTGAATTACAAGCCACCGAAGAATACGAAAACAACATCTATTTTGTAACAAGTGTGGTCGGTTTTCCGTACTTTAAATGGACCAACCCAGATGAAAGATTTACCATTCATTTAATTGGAAATCGAAGTGAAGATTCGCTTTTGGTTCCGAGTCAAAAACAAATGGATTTCTTTTTTGTAGTCACTGGTTTTTTTGAAGAATTAGATTTGGAAGAAGGGGTAAACCATATTAAAAATATTGAAAGTGTACTAACCGCTTTCCCAGTGGTACTGGATAAAATCAAACAATGAAAGAATTTAAAAGAACTAAAATAGTTGCAACTCTGGGGCCTGCAACCTCCGATAGGGAAACTTTAAAACAGTTGATCTTATCCGGAGTAAATGTGTGTAGAATAAATTTCTCCCACGCAGTTCATGAAGATTTGGTAGAAACTATCAAAACCATTCGTGCCATTGATCACGAATTAAATACGCATACCGGGCTATTGGGTGATTTACAAGGTCCGAAGATTAGAATTGGAAATCTACATTCAGAACCTTTAATGGTTGCTGCCGGACATCGAATGATTTTTACCACAAAACCCTATTTGGGGGATGATAAAAGAGTGCATATTAATTATGCTGATTTTGCCAAAGATGTACATGCCGGAGAGAAAATTTTAATCGATGATGGGAAGCTAGTTTTCAAAGTTGTAAAAACGAATAATGTCGATGAGGTGGAAATGGAAGTGGTTTATGGGGGTCCCTTAAATTCAAGAAAGGGTGTAAACCTTCCAGATACTAAGATTTCAATGCCATGTTTGACAGAAAAGGATTTAAAGGATCTGGATTTTGCTTTAAGTCAAAATATTCACTGGATTGGGTTGTCTTTTGTACGTAAAGCATCCGATATTGAGCAATTACGTAGAATTATTGAAGCCAATAATAAGGATTGTCGAATTATTGCTAAAATTGAAAAACCAGAGGCAATTGAAAATTTGGATGATATCATTGAGGTTTCGGATGGTGTTATGGTAGCGCGTGGTGACCTAGGGGTGGAAGTTCCGTTGGAACAAGTTCCTTTGTTACAAAAGGAAATTGTATTGAAATGCCAGAAAATGGCAAAACCTGTGATTATTGCCACTCAAATGATGGAATCAATGATCGACAATATTACGCCATCCAGAGCGGAGGTGAATGATGTGGCTAATGCAGTTATGGACGGTGCCGATGCGGTTATGTTGAGTGGAGAAACATCCGTTGGGAATCATCCGGTAGAAGTGATTAAAGTGATGTCGCGAATTATCCGTCAAACGGAAACGTTTGAAGGGATTTACAATGCGGGTTTTCAGCCACTTATTAATACACAAAGGTTTGTGTCTGATAATATTTGTTTTGCAGCCCTCGATTTGGCCGAAAAAGTAAATGCAAAGGCAATTGTGACACTTTCCTTTTCAGGATATACCACCATTAAAGTAGCTAGCTTCCGTCCCAAAGCAGGAGTTTATGTCTTTACAGGTAATAGAAGATTACTGAAAATGATGAGCTTGGTATGGGGGACACGAACCTTTTTCTACGACAAGTTTGTAAGTACCGATGAAACTATTAAAGACATTAAGGATATACTTCGTAAAAAAGAAGGGTTTGAAGAGGACGATTTAATTGTGAATATTGCGAGTATGCCTATTGAACGAAAGGGTATGAGTAATATGATTCGTTTGTCTTATATCTAAAAATTGCAGCCTAAATTAATCAAACCGCTATCTATATAGATAGCGGTTTTTATTTTGCTTTTTTTTAGGTTATATCCCTTGAATCTCCATCAAGTTATCCCCGATTTTATACGCGTTTTATTCTGTTAACATGGATGAATACTACAATGGATTGGTCCGTATGTGAGGCGGGTTTACCGTTATCAAAAAAAATCATTCAGGATTATTTAGATTGGATTTGCAATTTAAATGGAAGGATAAAAATCACGTGTAAAACTGACTTATAATTGGAGCTCTCACTTTTGGAATCTGTAATTTTGAATTAAAATCATCATTAATGGCACGATCAATTTATATCTCCTCCTCAGAGCCTTATTCCGGAAAAACACTTATTGCTTTAGGTTGTTTTGAAGTGGCTTTACGTCATACCAAAAAAGTGGCCTTATTCAAACCAGTAGTTCGGGATAAAGAAACGGGACATAAAGACCCTAATATTGAGTTGATCCTGAGCCATCATAAAATTGATCAAGAGTATGAGGGTACCTATGCTTTTCAACGTGGAGAAGCATTAGATTTAATAGCCCATGATAAGTTCGATGCCTTTATGGAAAGAGTCATTAATAAATACAAGGCCCTGGAGGAAAATTATGACTTTGTAATTTGTGAAGGCACCGATTATATTGGAGAAGGTTCTGAATTTGAACTAGATTTGAATGCTTTAATTGCTAAAAACTTAGGTATTCCTGTTTTAATTCTGGGCCAAGGATTAGGTAGAGATATTGATGATATTATCAACCCTATTCAATGGGCTATACAAAGTTATGCGGATCATAATTGTAAGATTTTAGGGACTATTATTAATAAGGTGCAACCCGAACGGAGGGAAGAGTTGCTTCAAAAACTAAGGAATGAGTTGCCCGATTCTGCCGGAGTAATTTCCGCTATTCCTGCAGAAAAGGTGTTAAGTAGCCCCACAATGAGGGAAGTCGCCAAGCAATTAAATGCGAAGGTGTTATTTGGCGAAAACCATTTAGACAATTTGGTCTATGATATTCAAGCGGTAGCGATGCGTTTGGAAAATTATTTTCGTTTTATGACCGAGAAAAGTTTGGCTATTACACCGGGTGATCGAACAGATATTTTGGTGGGTGCCCTTCAAGCAAGTATGTCGAGTAAGCGTCCAAATATTTCAGGAATTGTTTTAACAGGTGGTTTATTGCCCTCCAAGGAGACCCTGGAAGTAATTGACGGCTTATCTCCTACCATTCCCGTTTTAAGTGTAGACGAATTTACGTACGAAACATCCATTAATGCGGGGATGATAAAACCAAGTATGACGGCTGAAGAAACGCGAAAAATTGCATTGAGCTTGGATGTATTCGAAACGTATGTGGAGTCCACCAAGTTTTTTAGAAAGCTATCTGAGTTGGATGATAATGGAATGACCCCCAAAATGTTCCTGTATCATCTTCGGAAATTAACGAAGGTTAACCGAAGAAAAATCGTTCTTCCTGAAGGGAATGATGTGCGGGTTTTAAAAGCGGTTGAAATTCTACAAACGCAAAACCTGGTAGATTTAATCGTTTTGGGAGAAGAAGAAAAAGTGAAAAGTTTGGCGAAACTTAATGGAATAGAAATTGATTTTAGCGCACTGGACATTATGGATCCTCAAACCTCTTCTTTACGAAAAAAATATGCAAGTGAGTTTTACGAGTTACGGAAACACAAAGGTGTAAATATGGATATGGGTTTAGATATGATGACCGATGTGTCTTATTTTGGTACCATGATGGTTCAAAACGGGGATGCCCATGGAATGGTTTCTGGTGCAGCGCATACCACCCAGCATACCATACGACCCGCTCTACAAATTATTAAAACCGCTGAAGGGGTTCAGACGGTTTCGTCTATCTTCTTTATGCTATTGGATGATCGAGTGGTCGCTTATGGCGATTGTGCGATCAATCCAGATCCTAATGCGCAACAACTGGCTGAAATTGCTATTTCATCAGCCGATACCACCAAGAAATTTGGGATCGAACCCAAAGTAGCCATGTTATCTTATTCTTCCGGCTCTTCTGGAAAAGGAGCCGATGTGGAAAAGGTAAGAGAAGCGACAGAAATTGTACGGAAATTACGTCCAGATATCTTAGTAGAAGGTCCCATCCAATATGATGCTGCAGTGGATTTGGAAATTGGTCAGAAAAAAATACCCGGGTCCAAAGTGGCCGGTCAAGCAACGGTATTGGTGTTTCCGGATTTAAATACGGGAAATAATACCTATAAAGCCGTTCAACGAGAAACGGGTGCCACCGCGGTAGGCCCCGTTTTACAAGGGTTACGTAAGCCAGTTAACGATTTGAGTAGGGGATGTCTGGTGGACGATATTGTGAATACAGTAACCATCACGGCTATTCAATCTGTAGGTTAATTAGAAATAAATGATGAAAATTTTAGTGATAAATACCGGAAGTTCCTCCATAAAATTTGCACTGTTCCAAATGCCAAATGGGCACGAGCTGGTCTCTGGTTTGGTGGAACAAATTGGGGAAGGTATCGGGGCAATTAGCCTTGAAATTAATGGGGAAAAGCATTCTGAAAAATTAGAAATACCAAATCATCAAAGGGGATTAACCCTTGTAGGGACTTGGTTAATGAATCCAAAATATCATTTAATTTCTTCCCCAGATGAAGTTCATGCTATTGGTCATCGAGTGGTTCATGGTGGGGAGTCTTTTCAAGAAACGACCGTGATCAACTCGGAAGTAAAAGAAAAAATAAAGGAATTGTTTGGATTGGCTCCATTGCATAATCCACCCAATTATGAAGGTATTGAAGTGGCCGAAAAAGTGTTTGCCAAAGCCACACAAGTAGCGGTATTTGATACGGCATTTCACCAATCTTTACCTCCAAAAGCTTTTCATTATGCTTTACCTAAATATTTGTATGCGGATTATGGGGTACGAGTTTACGGGTTTCATGGTACCTCACATAGATATGTGGCCAGAGTCTCTGCTCAATATCTGGGTATAGAACCTCAAAAAGCAAATCTGATTACCATCCATTTAGGAAATGGGGCCAGTATGGCAGCAGTGAAAAATGGTAAATCTATCGATACATCCTTAGGAATGACTCCCCTTTCCGGTTTAGTAATGGGTACCCGTGTGGGTGATGTGGATCCGGGTGTGATTTTTTACTTGGAAGAAGAAAGAGGTTATTCGATCCAAAAGGTGAAAAACATGTTAAACAGAGAAAGTGGCATGAAGGGATTGGCCGGTGATAATGATCTTCGAGCCATAACGGAAAGAGTGGCTAATAAGGAGGAAGAAGCACAATTGGCCCTGGATATTTATTGTTATAGAATTAAGAAATATATTGGTGCATATATCGCTGCTATTGGTCCAATACATGCCATTGTGTTTACGGCTGGGGTAGGTGAAAATAGCGCAATAGTTCGTCAAATGGTGTGTGAAGAAATGACGCATTTGGGAATAGAATTGGATCAGACAAAAAACACTATCCGCCTAGACGAAATTAGAGAGGTGAATGTGGCTGATTCACGGGTTAAAATTTTAGTGACTCCAACAAATGAAGAATTGGAGATTGCAAATCAAACGTATCAACTACTGAAATAATGGAGGAAAAGAAAGATATTACAACACGTGAGGATGTCATCCTAATGGTGAATTCGTTCTATGAATTGGTGCAAAAAGACCCCGAATTGGATCATATGTTTAACCAAGTGGCTCAATTGGATTGGAACGCTCACCTTCCTAAAATGTACGATTTCTGGGAGACGATTATTTTTAAAAATGCCTTGTATAGTGGGAACCCAATGCGGGTACACAAACAATTACATGGATTGCAACATTTAACTCCAGGTATGTTTGATACGTGGTTGGCTTTATTTAATAAGAATATGGATAATTTGTTCGAAGGAAAAAATGCTTTTGAAGCCAAAACACGGGCCTTAAGTATTGCCACCATGATACAAATGAAAACCGTTTACGGTAAGCACTAATTGGGAGGGCGCTTAGATTTTGGAAACGCCACAAATTAGTATCGGTTTATTAACCCTTAAAGATGCTTTTTTGTCCAGTCTTGTTGAGACTTGGCTCAAGTCTTTTGTGTAATTTTGCCTGTTACTTTATTCGGTTCAAATTCGAAATAATTAGGTATGAAAATTAAAAGCATAGAAGCACTAAAATATCACTCTGAAGGTCGTCCTGGAAAGATTGCTGTAGTGCCTACTAAACCATATAGTACACAACGGGATTTATCATTGGCATATTCTCCTGGAGTAGCGGAGCCTTGTAAGGAAATTGCGGCTAATAAATCAGATGTATACAAGTATACCGCAAAAGGAAATCTTGTGGCGGTGATCTCCAATGGAACAGCCGTTTTAGGTTTAGGTGATATTGGACCTGAGGCCTCAAAGCCCGTTATGGAAGGTAAAGGGTTGTTGTTTAAAATTTTTGCAGATATTGATGTGTTCGATATTGAAGTCGACACCAAGAATATTGATGAATTTGTTCAAACTGTAAAAAACATTGCCCCCACTTTTGGAGGGATTAATTTGGAAGATATCAAAGCCCCTGAGGCCTTTGAAATCGAGGAAAGATTAAAGGCGGAATTGAATATTCCGGTAATGCACGATGATCAACATGGTACCGCAATTATTTCTGCTGCGGCTCTATTGAATGCTCTTGAACTTTGTAATAAGAAAATTGAAGATGTGAAAATCGTTGTGAATGGAGCCGGTGCAGCTGCCATTATGTGCGCAAGATTATACTTGAAATTAGGAGCGAAAAAAGAGCATATTTTAATGCTCGATTCCAAAGGAGTCATCAATACTTCTAGGGGAGAACTTCCTAAAACAAAAGAATCATTTCGCAGAGATACCGAAATTTCTACTTTGGAAGATGCCATTAAAGGGGCAGATGTTTTCTTAGGGCTTTCTCAAGGAAATGTACTCTCTAAAGATATGGTTCGTTCTATGGCTAAAGATCCTATTGTTTTTGCCTTAGCAAATCCAATTTCTGAGATTTCGTATGCCGATGGCATTGCCTCTAGAGAGGACATTATTATGGCAACGGGTCGTAGTGATGCACCCAATCAAGTGAATAATGTACTCGGATTTCCTTACATTTTCAGAGGTGCGTTGGATGTGCGTGCCACGACTATTAACGAAGAAATGAAATTGGCTGCGGTACACGCCTTGGCGAATCTAACCAAAGAGCCTGTCCCAGAGGAGGTAACAGAAGCATATAACCAAATGAACCTTACTTTTTCAAAGGATTACATTATTCCTAAACCTTTGGATTATAGATTGCTTACAAAAATTGCTCCTGCAGTTGCCAAAGCAGCTATGGATAGTGGTGTGGCTCAAAAACCAATTGAGGATTTCACGAAATACAAAAAGGAATTAAGAAAGCGTTTAGGGTTGGAAAACACCCTGATGAAAGGATTGGAAATTCGGGCTAAATCAGATCCACAACGAATTGTGTTTGCGGAAGCTCATAATTCTAAGGTGTTGAAAGCCGCACAAACAGTGGCTGAACAAGGTATT
>CAJXZP010000053.1 GCA_913062955.1 uncultured Flavobacteriales bacterium
AACCCTTAGGTTTCCTTTTAATACGTGAGTCCTAAAACATCCAAAAGGAGATTAAGCTTGGCTTCATCTCCTTTTTTTTTGTCATATAATTTGACTTTTCTTTGCTCCTCCCTGGCCTTCATGTAATTTAGTGGAGCTGATTAATAGCAACATCATGAACTCCAATCCATACTCCGATTTACTCCAAACGCAGAATGACTTTTTTGATAGCAATCAAACAAAAGACTTAAAATTTAGAAAAGGACTACTCCAACGTTTATACCAAGTTATTGAGCAAAATGAGGAGACCATGTTTGAGGCAATTTATAATGATATTGGAAAATCGAAGCTGGAAACTATTGCCACGGAAACTGGACTCATAAAATCGGAAATCACGCATACCATTAAACATTTGAACGAATGGACTGCAAAAGAATATGTACCTACTGTTTTGGCCAATTTACCGGCTTCCAGTTACATCATCTCCGAACCGTTAGGAACGGTACTCATTATTGGGGCTTGGAATTATCCTTATCTACTCACATTCCAGCCATTGGTTTCTGCTATCGCAGCTGGAAATACAGTCCTTGTAAAACCTAGTGAATTAGCGGTCCATACTTCGGCATTAATTACCAGTATAATTAATGAAAATTTTGAGGCAAATGTGCTCCATGTAGTAGAAGGTTCAGTAAAAGAAACCACGAATTTATTGATGCTTAAGTTCGATAAGATTTTCTTTACGGGAAGTACAACTGTGGGGAAAATCATTTACCAAGCCGCTGCTAAACACCTTACTCCCGTTACCCTAGAGTTAGGAGGTAAAAGTCCCGCCATCCTAACGGCAGATGCCTCCATAAAACTAGCCGCCAAACGACTGGTATGGGGCAAATTTTTAAATTCTGGTCAGACATGTGTTGCCCCCGACTATTTACTTGTAGATAGTTCCATCCAGGAACAATTTATAACGGAGTTCAAAAAACAACTTATTGCGATATACGGAATAGAACCGGAAAAGTCGGAAGGTTTAACTCGAATCATTAATCTTCCTAACTTTAACCGACTCGTTCATCTTATTGACACCCAAAAGGTTATTCATGGGGGGAAATCAAATACCAGATCCTTATTTATAGAACCCACTTTATTATTTCCTATTTCCAAGGAACATCCAATAATGGAGGATGAAATTTTCGGCCCCATATTACCCATTCTTACCTATCAAAATTTAGAAGAGGCTATTCAATTAATAAAAGAAAAACCAAAGCCATTGGCCTTGTACGTGTTTACCAATAGTACTAAAACGAAGAATCGAATTTTAAAAGAAATTTCATTTGGAGGAGGTGGAGTAAACGAAGCTTTGGTTCATTTGGGTAATCACAACCTCCCATTTGGAGGGGTAGGATCTTCCGGAACTGGAAATTACCATGGGAAATTTGGATTCGATAATTTCTCCCATAAAAAGGCTATCCACGAAAAATCGAATTGGTTCGAACCCAACATTAAATATCCACCTTTCACACCCCTAAAAACAAAACTTATTCAATGGCTACTTCGCTAACATACAATTTTGATGAACTTAATGACCGGTTCTCCACCCCAGCTGCCAAGTTCAAAAAAGAATATTTATTAGAACTATTTGATACCGATGATTTGTATCCTTTTTGGATCGCAGACCAAGATTTTAAAACGTCCCCGGATATCATTTCGAGCTTGGAAGAAAGAGCACGTAACGGCATATTTGGATATGAATGTAAATCCCAGGACTTTAAGAGCATTGTAAAGGCCTGGTACTCGAACCAATATGATTGTAAGGTAAAACCGGAGTGGATGCAATTTACCCCCACCATTATGAGCAGTATGGCCATGGCGGTTGATTTGTTTACGAGTCCTAAAGATCAGGTTATTATTCAGCCTCCCGTTTATAAGGAATTTAAAAACGTACTCCACAAAACGGATAGAAACATCGTAACAAATTGCTTACAACTTAAGGGAAACAGATATGAAATGAACTTTTCCGAATTGGATGAAATTTCAAAACCGAAGGATGTAACGGCTATTATGGTTTGCAATCCACACAACCCAGGAGGTCGTTTTTGGACACATTCGGAGCTTCAAAAACTAGTGGATTTAGCACTTAAGAATAACCTCCTTGTTATTTCGGATGAAATTCATGCGGATGTGGTCTTTAGTGGAAAAAAATTCACGTCCTTACTTTCATTTCCAGAAATCCAGAATCAATTAGTCGTTTGTTATTCACCCGCTAAGATTTTTAATATCGCCTCCATTTCTGATTCCCTTTGTATCATCCCGAATAAGGAACTCCGCTATGAATTTGATAAACTACGAAACCGATATACGATGGGTCGTACCAATGCATTTTCGCAAGTCGCTTGGACCACCGGATTTACCAAAGGCTCAAAATGGATCAAGGAATTAAACCTATACCTTGAAACCAATGTAAATTACATTAATCAATTCATACAAGATAACCTGCCAGAAATAACATGTATTGCACAAGACGGCACCTATTTAGTTTGGTTAGACATGAGCAAACTCTCCATACAAGGAGATGAACTTATAAAATTTTTGGCTAAGAATGCCCAAGTTGGATTAACAAATGGTAGGGCATTTGGGGTGGAAGGAGAATCATTTGTTAGAATGAACATTTCTTGCCCTTTATCTATTATCCAACAAAGCATGGCATCCATAAAACAGGCCCTAGCACTCCTAAAATAAGGCTTAAGTAATGGAATTATCTCCTATAAAAAATAAGTAAATAAAATAAAGACTATTTATAAAACAAGTTCCTATATTTGTTATGTGAAAATTCTCTTTCACCCATTTTAAAGCAGAAAAAGCCATCTTCGGATGGTTTTTTTTGTTACGGACGTTTCCTTTTCAATTTCCCTGTTAAGTATATGTTATTAGGTTTTTCTCTTTGAAAGAAATAAATACATTTGTGACAAGTTAAACCAACCCAATTTAAAAATATGATGAAGAAATTTACATTAGCACTTGGACTTATTTTAGCATTTGCGTTCGGATCGTTCGCGCAATCTACTTCACCTGTAGCAGGTGGTCCAGAAATAAAATTTAAAAAAGACGTACACGATTTTGGAAAAGTTAAACAAAACGGAAACGCAACGACTGAATTTGTATTTACAAATACAGGTACTGCACCGTTAATTATTTCAAATGCTAAGGGTTCTTGTGGATGTACCGTTCCAACTTGGCCAAGAGAGCCAATCGCTCCAGGTGCAACCGCAGTTATTAAAGTAAAATATGACTCTAAAAGAGTTGGTCCAATTAATAAATCAGTCACTATTACTTCTAATGCTGGAAACACTCCGACTAAAGTAATTCGTATCACTGGTGAAATTTTAGCTGCACCACAGGGTGCTACTGCTCCTGTTAACAAAACGGGTGGAGCACCAACGACACTATAGTTCGTATCACATTAAAAAAAGCGGTTTGATTCATTTCAAACCGCTTTTTTTTTGCCACTTCCCCTCGGGTTTCCTTTTATCTTCTGTGAACAACTATTTAGAATTTTGCCCAACTAATAAGACTCCTTTTTTTGTTATTCTGATTACTTTTACCGCACAAAGTTCTCGAGTATGCCGACTATATCAACCAATGGCCTTGCGATGCCTGAATCGCCTATTAGAAAGCTAGTTCCCTTTGCTGAGTTAGCAAAGAGTAAGGGCAATGAAGTGATTCATTTAAATATTGGTCAACCCGATATTGCCACCCCGAAAGTGGCTCTTGATGCCATTCATAATAGTGAAATTAATGTACTTGAATACAGTCATTCTGCTGGTTTTGAATCGTACAGAAAAGGACTTTCTGGCTATTACAAATCTGTAAACATTGATGTTGATTTTAACGAAATTATTGTAACCACCGGTGGTTCCGAAGCCTTATTATTTGGCTTTATGACCTGTTTCAACCCGGGTGATGAAGTGATCATTCCAGAACCATTTTATGCCAATTATAACGGCTTTGCTACGGCTAGCGGTGTTAAAGTGGTTCCTGTAACATCCACTATTGAAACCGGTTTTGCTTTACCTCCTGTAGAAGATATTGAAAAACTAATTACCCCAAAGACCAAAGGAATTTTGATTTGTAACCCGGGTAACCCTACTGGATATTTATATACGGAAAATGAATTAAAGACCATCCGTGATATTGTGGCCAAACATGATCTATTCTTATTCTCCGATGAAGTGTATCGGGAATTTGTATACGATAATAAGGAACATCGTTCGGTAATGAATTTGGAGGGTATTGAACAAAACACCATTTTGGTGGATTCGGTATCTAAAAGATACAGCATGTGCGGGGCTCGTATTGGAGCTATTATTTCTAAAAACAAAGAAGTAATGGCTACGGTCATGAAATTTGCACAAGCGAGGTTAAGTCCTCCCACTTTTGCTCAAATTGCTTCAGAGGCGGCTCTCAAAACTCCGGCTTCTTACTTTGATGAAGTAAAAGCAGAATATGTAGGACGAAGAGATACTTTGGTGACCGCATTAAATAAAATTGAAGGTGTGCTTTGCCCGAATCCTTCGGGCGCATTTTACTGTGTGGCACAATTACCGGTAGCAGATGCTGACCATTTCTGTGAATGGATTTTATCCGATTTCTCGTTGAATGGAAAAACGGTAATGATGGCTCCTGTTTCCGGATTCTATTCCACCCCAGGTTTAGGTAAAAAAGAAGTTCGATTGGCTTATGTTTTGAAAAAAGAGTTGCTTTTGGAAGCTGTGGTCATTTTGGAAGCGGCTTTGACAGCTTACAAAAACAGATAAAACTAACAGATATAAAAAAGGGCTAATGATTGAATCATTAGCCCTTTTTTAATGCGTTTTATATTTATTATGGAGCTATACCCGCCATTAAATAGCCACATATTAATGCGCCATAGGTACCAAAGGCATATCCTAAAACAGCTAATAATACTCCTACTGGCGCTAAAGACGGGTGAAATGCTGCTGCCACAACTGGAGCAGATGCTGCACCACCAATATTGGCCTTACTCCCTACCGCTAAGAAGAAAAATGGTGCTTTAATTAATTTGGCGACCACTACCAGTAAAATGACGTGAACTGCCATCCAAGTTATTCCCACTAAGAAGATTGCTGGGTTTTCTAATATCGCTAGAATATCCATTTTCATTCCAATGGTGGCTACTAAAATATAGATAAAGACCCCTCCAATTTTTGATGCGCCTGCCCCTTCATAATTCCGAGCACTTGTAAAACTCAAAATAATTCCAAACGTAGTTGCTAATACTATCAACCAGAAGAATCCGGATCCTAAACTAAAAGTCTCCGCTAAATAAGGGGCATTTTCCTTAATCCAAGGAGCAATAACGTCTGCTAAGAAATGTGCTAATCCCGTAAATCCTAGTCCCATTCCCAAAATTATCATGAGGTCATTAAACGAAGGAATACGTGCAATCTTTTGACTAAAATCATGCATATGATTCTTCAAAGTTTCTACCGAACTAGCATCGGCTTTTAACCATTTATCAATCTTAGCATTTTTACCTACACCCAGTAATAAAAAGAACATCCAGATTTCAGCAACAACAATATCTACGGTAATCATCATGGAGTACATACTTCCGGAAATCAAGTTTTTATCCCCATCCCCAAAAATCTCGAACATAGCGGCTTGATTTGCACCTCCTCCAATCCAACTACCGGCAACCGTAGTCATTCCTCTCCAAACTTCATTGGGTGCAACACCACCCACAACATCTGGAGAAATCGCAGAAAATATCAATATGGCAATTGGCCCACCAATTACAACCCCCACTGTCCCAGTAAAAAACATAATTAATGCCTTGGGTCCCAGTTTAAAAACTTCTTTTAAGTTGATACTTAATGTCAGTAAAATCAAACTCGCAGGTAACAAATAACGGGAAGCCACAAAATACAATTGGGATTTCCCAATAAAGGGAGTCAATAGTTTGGAATCAATCCCATTGGTTAATACAAAATGTTTTAGTTCCTTGAAGTTCTGGATCCCTACGACATCAAATCCACTATCTGCTAAAAATGCGATAGCAGCAGTAACATCAATCCATTTTGGTGAAATAATTCCGGACGTACTAAACAATGAAGGCAGGAAGTAGCACAATAATAAAGCGGGAATAACCTTGAAAAACTTGCTAAACTGAGGTAACTCAGTCGCCTTAAACACGGCCATTAATAACATGATCAAGATACCGAAAACAACGGCATCATTTGTAATAAAGGGTATGTCTGAAACTATATCTTCCATCTTTTTCTTTCGGATTAATTATTTATTTAATACTTTTTCGTACGTATTCACCCATTCTTCTACGGTCATTTTGGATGCCAATTCCCCAATCAATTCGTAGGGGATGTTTTTGATATTTTTAAATCGAATACAACTCTTACCCATATCCAATTTTGTTTTCACATAATTCGGGTATTCGCTAACAAACCACTTATGCATTTCCGGAGAAGAATACACTCCTGAATGATATAAAGCGACAAAGTTTTTTTGTGATGCAATACTAATAAAGGGTAATGGCAAAGCGGGTGTTACGTGATAACCTGCCGGGTAAATAGAGTGAGGCACCACATAACCAATCATATTATAGCTCATACATTCTTCAAACCCTTTTGGAAGGTTTTCTGAAATAACCTGACGTAATTTCGTGATTACCGAAGCTCTGTCTTCTGGCAACTGGGCAATGTATTCGTCCGGAGAATTGGCTTCAATTTTCATAAAAACTTGATTTGTTAACAGTCACAAGGATAAGTCATGAAAGGAACATACGCAACTCAAAAAATAGCTTTCCACTTCCTTTCCGGCTAGAGCAAAATGGAGGGAAACAACCGCCTTAATTCGGCTATTTCCCCTTCCCTTTCTTTCAATACAGAAACATAATCATCTATCTTTTTCATTCCATATTTGTCTTTACAAATTTCAGCAAGCTCATACGCTTCTTTAAAATTCATCAAAACTTCATTCCCCAAAATCAAGTTATACGTGGCCCTGGCGGCAATAGTAAGATTATTAGAAGTAGCCAATAAGTACCAAATATTGTTGGCCCCATTCCAATCCCCCAATCCTGCCAAACCATAAGCTTGTGCCATTTGATCATTTCCTTTCGTATATATTTTTCGAGAAATACTTGAGCTCTGTGGCCCAATATGATTCGCAAAATCCACCGCAATATTTTCGGCCGCTTCCACCAAGATACTTCCCGCATTTTGCATATTATGACTCACCTCATAAGGCGAACTACCTGTAGTTGATCTGGATACCTGTGTACTTGCTAGGGTTTGAAAATCCAACTCTCCCTCGTAACTTTTGCACGAATACGCTCTAAAAAGCATTTTCATAAATACACTTTGTTCCCCGTCAAAATAAGGTACTCGGATAGTTCCATACGTCCGATCTACAGGAGTGGAATAACGAACTTCACTATCGCTATCGATATCGGCCGTATACCCTTCAATGGTAATAATCGCATCCACTTTTGCGGCTCTACATGCTTTGATCATTAAGGCCACGGGCAAGGTATTACTTCTAAAAGTGCCTGTTTTTGGTAAAAAACTAAAGGCCGTATCAAAAGCTTGAAAATATTGACCATTATTAAAAATAGACTCCATTTTCAAAAATGAACGTTGCACCAAATAATTGGTAGATCCGTTAAAGGAAGCCACTACGGTACCATTCACAAACTGGTTAGTTTGTGCTATATTTACATTTACGGCATTGATTAACGCAATGGTTTGTACGGGATCTGTTAATGGATTATCCGGAAGTGTCGTCACATTAATCGCGATTTTAGCGGATGAACATCCACCAACAACAGCCCCAATACAAAAAAACACTAGGAGTTGCTTTAACCCTATGAACGGTTTAGTTCCCATGCAGATGGAAGTTCCGTTTTAGCACCTACAAACAATCGACCTTTACGTTCGGCAGTTAAATGCGCCCCTATTAAAGCGGCCAATTCTTCCTCTTCTGGTTTTACGTATCTATAATTTTTAGGATCAAAATGCTTGCTCACAAAATGAGTATCAAATTCTCCTGTTCTAAACGCCTCATGATTAATAGCATATCTACAAAAACTCAATGTGGTTTCTACGCCATGAATTTGGTATTCATCAATCGCTTTGATCATCCGCTCTATTGCCTGCTCGCGAGTAGCACCCCAAACAATTAGTTTAGAAATCATTGGATCGTAATAAATAGGAATTTGCTTTCCTTCCTCCATCGAATCATCTACACGTACACCTTCGCCTTCCGGCAATCTGTATGTACTTAAGGTACCAATGTCAGGTAAGAAATTATTTTCTGGATCTTCGGCATAAACACGGACTTCAATAGAATGACCATGTATGGACAAATCTTCTTGTTTAAAGGCTAACTTTTCACCACGAGCCACTTTAATTTGTTGTTCTACTAAATCCAAATTGGTTATCAGCTCAGAAACGGGATGCTCTACTTGCAAACGGGTATTCATTTCTAAGAAGTAATACTTTCCATTTTCATATAAAAACTCTACTGTTCCTGCTCCCCAGTACCCACACGCACGTGCAACATCACAGGCACATTCCCCCATCTCTTTACGTAATTCAGGGGTTAATACAGTCGAAGGGGCTTCTTCAATAACTTTTTGGTGACGTCTTTGAATCGAACAATCACGTTCAAATAGGTGCACGATATTTCCATGCTGATCCGCCAATACTTGAATTTCGATATGACGTGGAGAACTCACATATTTTTCAATAAAAACAGATCCATCTCCAAATGCTGATTTTGCTTCGTTGGTAGCCATTTGGATTTGTTCTTCCAATTCTTCTTCCTTCTCTACAATACGCATTCCTTTACCCCCTCCACCAGCAGCAGCCTTAATCAAAATTGGAAACCCAATTTCTTTCGCAATCTCTACCACTTCAGCTGGATTGTCAATGGCTTTTTCTGTCCCCGGTACCATTGGAATATTGAATTTCTTAACCGCTGCTTTAGCGGCTAATTTATCGCCCATCATGGCCATAGATTTTGGTAAGGGACCAATAAATTTAATTCCCACATCGGTAACCTTTTGGGCAAACTCACCGTTTTCCGACAAAAAACCGTAACCTGGATGAATTCCTTCCACTCCTAATTCTAGCGCCTTTTCAATGATATAATCTCCTCGTAAATACGATTCGGCCGAAGGGGGTGGTCCTACACATATAGCTTCATCCGCAAATTTCACAAACAATGAATCCGCATCTGCTTCCGAATAAATAGCCACTGTAGCAATTCCCATTTCGTTACAAGTACGCATAATTCTCAAGGCAATTTCACCTCTATTGGCAACTAGTATTTTTTTCATATTAAACTCATTTGAGTGGGTCACAAATTTAGGATTCTACTCGTATTTATGAACTAAAAAATGCAATTAATTCCGCTCTAAAACTTCTGCAATTCATTTTCAAAAGCAACATGATTAAACCAGCGTTGTTCATAGGTTTCATCTGAAATTTTTTCTAATCGGATTTTAAAATCAGGATCCAAATTATAGTCTTTAATATACGCTACTGCCTCTCTAAACGAATTAAGTAAACTCACATAAAACGACTCTTGTTTAATTCTACGTTCCCCACTAAAAATTTGAGCAATTTCCATATTGTACAGCATAAAATCAGCTATTACTTCGGGTTGCACCTCTAACTTCTTAAAATGTTTAATCAGCTTTTGAGCCACCGACCTCCGCGCTTTGGGTTTACGAACATTTAAATTATACTCTTTGGAAACTTTCAACTTGGCATCCTCCAAAAGCTTATCTTCTTTAGGGTTAAATGCAAAATCATAAAACAACTTCACCTCCTTAAAACGGGTATACAAATCCAAAACTTGGTCTTGCATTTGCGCTTTGGATAGCTCCTCCAAATACTTTTTTAAATCCCTTTTACTCATTAAATTCAAAGTTACATCATCCACCCTCTTTTTCTTTGGGCCATCTCCAACAAAATCTTTCGTATACCCATAAATTGAGATTCAGCACCTTGGCGGACGTTGTTTTGAAAAAAACCAAAGTCCAAATGGTTACTACCACGGATTCCAACAAAAACGAATCAAAACCGGACGCAACGAAATAAAATTCTTCATAATTAAACCAAACCTATTTAAATTCTTTTACGTTTATAATAACGAGCGTTCAACCAAACAATTATTAACCATTTAAATTCTCATGAATGAAAAAATCATTACTAATCTCGTTATGTTTAATTCCTTTAATAGGCTTTTCACAATTAATTATTTTTAAAAAGAACACGACACCTCGCCCAATTAAGGAAATCTCTAGTGGTGGATCTAAATACATGGGAAAAATCACCGATAATGAAACAGGTGAACCCCTGCCATTTGTCAACATTACTTTAGAGGAAAATGGGGTTCAAATTTCGAGTACTCAATCCGATTTTGATGGAAATTTTTCCATTCATGGTCTTCCAACAGGAGACTTTACCGCTCGGTTTTCGTTTATAGGACTTGAAGATCATGAACATACTTTTAACGTATATAATAAGATCAAATACTTCTATGATTGTAAGATTCAAACGAATCCTACCCAATTGGAAAAATTGGGTACCCTGCAAAAAACGGTAGTTTCAGGATTATCCGGCATTAAAGTCAAAATACTAGATTCAAAAGATAGAGAACCCTTACCCTTTGCTAATTTCATATTGCAACGAAATGGGGTACTAGTTAGTGGAGCTCAATCTGATTTTGATGGGAACCTGTACTTCAAAGACATTCCTCCAGGAGACTATATTATTAAGGGGACCTATCTAGGTTATGAATCTTTGAAACACCTCATTACCCTAAAAACTGAAACCATAGTTTTTGTTGAATTACCTATGAAACCCTGTAATATTGAAATTTATGGAGATATTATAAAACAATCCCTAAAAGAAGATTCCGTAATCCTCAAAGATCTTTTTTCAGAACAAGACCGTTTGGATAACTCATTGTTAGAAACCTCTCCAAGCTCAGTAACTGATTGGGGAGTTTCAAAAATTAGGACCTTTCCAAATCCAGCGACCGAATTCATTACCATCAGTGAGTTACAAAATGTACAAGAACTGGAAATCATCCATATTTCTGGACAGGTAATAAAGAATATTCCATATATAGATTCACCCGAAATGCGAGTAGATTTAACCACATTTCGAACTGGGATTTACTTTATTCGGTATCAAATCAACGACCAATTCCATATTCACAAATTTCTAAAACACTAACGATGAAAAAGCTATTTATCTTATTTCTGTTTTATTCATTCAACCTAGTTTATGCTAGCAAAGTATTTACTCATGTGAAATTTGATGGACTGGTAATCGAAGAAGAAACATTAGAACCCTTACAATTTGTAGATATACAAGTTTGGTTAAAAGATTCTCTCTGGTTTGAGTTTGAATCGGATGAGGATGGCTATTTTGAAGTCTTACTGCGTAAAAAAGACACCTATGACTTAGTCATTGAAATGGCTGGTTATCACACTCAAAAGCATCCAGGAATGGTGGTAGAAGAAACCAAAGTTCATGGACGTTTTGATGTTTTTTTAATTCCCTCCAAGTTAGACACCGTAGATCTTCATTGTCACGAACGTTGTTGGTGCATTTACCATGAAAACTATAACAGATTAGAAGATACTCTTAGTCATCTTAAAGGACAGCTAATCAATGAAGAGTCATTAAGACCTTTAAGCTATTCCTTTGTAGAAGTATTCAAAAATGGATTACTAATAATGGAAACGCAAACCAATTATTCTGGTAAATATTTTATTGACTCCATACCATCCGATACCTATTCCATTCATTTCTCGGATTTTGGATTCAAAACACTTGTTTTGGAAAAGGTTTGGATTCCAAATTCTGGTTTAAAGTGGATTGACGTGCATTTAGAATGGACCGATGCGTATCGGTTGAGAAATAAAGAGTGGATGGACGCATATTATTACACTCCTCCAATCGACCTGTTTGCAGAAGAGCAACGTATGAATGATTCACTGGCTGCAGTAATGCCATCTTCTGAGTTTCAAGAAGCGAAGATAGAACTCAATCTGATTGCTTACCCGAACCCATTTAGAACAACCCTCATTTTGGAACGGCTACCCGAAAATGATGAAATCAAAATAGTAGACATAATGGGGAATGTATTGAAAACGGTAGCCACACGGAATAAGTCAACCGTTACCTTGGATTTAACATCCCTCCATAAAGGACTTTATTTCATTCACTATACAGAAGAAGGAAAAGAAAAGAACTACGGAATAGTCAAAAAGTAATTGTGTTTAGTTTAGTTAGGTTTAATGAGGTAAGATTGTTCTTACCTCATTTTTCATTAATACCTTTTTTCATTCTTGTCAAAGCTATTAAAGATAGAGGTCACAAAGGATAATAAAAAACTAAACAAAATAGCCCATAAATAACCGTCTACGGTAAACCCTTCTAGGAATCCAGCGGCTAACATAATAATAAAAACATTGATTACTAACAGAAAAAGCCCCAGAGTCACAATGGTTATGGGTAAGGTTAGTATGACCAATACAGGCTTGATGGTTGCATTAAAAAGACCTAACAACGCTGCTACCCATATTCCGGTCATGAAATTTTCCACATGAACTCCCGGTAAAATGAACTGGGTGACCATGACGGCCAATGCGGAAATTAAAATCTTTACTATTAAATTCATTTCGAGTAATTTTCACACAAATATAAAGACAACGAATCAATTGACCTGGGTAACATCTATTACCTCAAAAAAGGAATTCAATCCTTATTTTTGTCGTGAATTATAACTTAATGAAAGTACTCACACCAGGAATTGTTCTTAGTACACTCGTAGGAACAACAGCCTTTTTTTTGGCACCATATATTCCTATGATCAATTCCATTGTATTGGCATTGTTTATAGGAATGGTCATTACCAACTTGTTTTCATTAAGCCCACAGCTGGATTCGGGAGTTCACTTTTCGGGCAAAACACTTTTAGAAATTGCTATTATTTTTCTCGGTTTCGGAATCAGCTTTAAAGACATCACCTCCGTGGGCTTATTTCGGGTTGGTATTTTAGTCATCACTGTTTTGCTCATCTTAACGTTCACCTATTTTATTTCCCGAAAAATCTCCAACAAACCTATCACCGGTTATTTAATTGGGTTTGGAACTGCGATTTGTGGTACGAGTGCGATTGCAGCTTTAGCTCCCAAAATAAATGCTTCCAAAAGCGAGACTGGGATTTCTATTGCCGTGATTAATTTAATAGGTCTTTTAGGAATGCTTGCCATCCCATTACTATTTAGCCAGAGTATGGATTCCGATTTGGCAGCCCTATTAATTGGAGGAACTTTGCATGGGGTTTCCAATGTCGCAGGTGCTGGCTATGCCATGAACGAAACCATTGGTGATTTATCGTTAACCATAAAATTGGCACGTGTCGCATTATTGGCTCCCGCATTAATATTCTTCACCTTGCTTCTAAGTAAGAGTTCCAGTTTGAAAGAAAGCCTTAAACTGCCTTATTACATCTTGGGATTTATCGCAGCGAGTACCATCGTTTCATTAATTAATTTCCCCGTTGAAATGCTAAACGGTTTCCGTTTTACTGGAAAATTTCTATTAACCGTATCGATGACTGCCATTGGTTTGAATATTAAATTCAAACACCTACTTATGGAGGGTAAATCAGCTCTAAAGTTTGGCCTAATCATATTTACAGTCCAACTTGTTGTGGTAGGGATCTTAAGTACCCTAATTTAGCCACCTAACCATCACAAAACCAAGCTTTATTTTATTACCCGGAAGGGGACATACCATGCCCATACTAATTTATACGATTCCGTATTTTTATATTTCCACGACCAACTTTCCTTTTGCTTGATTGCTTTCCATCAAGAAATGTGCTTCTGCTACTTGATTAAGTTTAAATACTCGATCAATTTTTATTTCAATTTTTTTATTCTCAATCGCAGTAAGAAAATCTTGTAATTTCTCTTCATCCAAATTTCCTGACTCTCCCATGTACACTGTCAATTTTCCTAAGGAAGGAATATCACCCATGGGCGTAAACTCATCCATGGTCCAAGAATTCCCCAATATTCCAGTCATGCAAACCACCCCCTTTTTACCGATACATTTTAAAGAATCCTTTAAGGTAGTACCCCCAATTAATTCCAAAACTTTATGTACTCCAAAAGGAAACAGTTCTCTAACCTGATTTTTTATCGCACCCTTATCAATAACCACATAATCGGCTCCATTACTTTTTAAAAAATCAATTTTACTTGGATTTCTTGTACTTGAAATAACGGTTAATCCATAATGTTTAGCCAATTGACACGCCAGTAATCCAATCGAAGATGTCCCCCCCCGAATCATTAAAACTTCATTGGGTTTCACCTCCAAAGCTTCATTTAAAGAACCCGATACCGTTTGGAACATTTCGGGTACCGCCCCTAAAACAGACCAAGGTAGGTTACTTTGAAACGCAAACACATGGGCTTTAGGTACCGAAACTAACTCAGCGTAACCTCCGTTATAGTCACGTCCCATTCCACCCATAATGGCAGCCACCTATTGACCAATATTAAATTTCCCAGAATCGTCTTGCTTCACCACTCCTACACATTCAATACCTTGAATTATCGGGAATTTCACATGAGGCGAATGGCCTTGACGCGTAAACATTTCCGAACGGTTTAAACCAAAAGCTTTGACTGCTATCAACACCCAATTTTCCGGCACTTTAGGATCTTCTACCTCCAAGTACTCAATCACATTTGGACTACCTGGTTTACCCGATACGGCTGCCTTCATAAGAATTAATGAATGATTCCACTCGCCCAAATAATTTGGGATGCAAACTGCTTTATAAAATCAGTCTTGTCATAAAAATCATGCCCTACATCAGGCAAAGTACGAGGAATAATTTCCATTTGTTGGTACCATTTATCCTCCGGTTTATGGAGGTCATTCTCCCCATATATCAATTTCAATTCCCCTTTTGGTTTATCTACTTCTTTTCGCAACCGGGTACTAGAAACCGCGTACAAATAGTCCAGTTTCATTCCCTTTAAAGCCGATTTCCATGCTATGGCTCCACCTATGCTAAATGCAACTATGGTTACAGACTCAGACTCCGATTCCAATTTCACCAAATTTTGGCTTGCTCGTTCGATTCCACCATTCACAAATTGCGTGTGTATTTCCTCTTTAGTTTGATCCCCATTAATTTCAGATAATTTCAAGCTACAATAAGTAGATATTTCGAATTCTTTGGATAGAATTTCCTCATAAAGATTCATCCATTTGGAATTTTCTAATCCGTTAATATCTGATATTAAAATCAGTTTTTTAATTGGCGTTTTACCCATTTCTATTTAGTCAGTTCTGCAATAAAGTACTCTCTATTCACTAATTCATCTCCCAATTTACCCTCAATTTCCTCAGAATAAGCAGTGAGTGAATACTCATTAAATTCAGATTGTTGAATTAAGGCATGAAAATCCTCCTCGTTATATTTATAAAACCCATATTTAGTAAATGCCAAATCTGCCATTGTATTTTTAGATACAAAAGCGATACTTAGTTTCCCTCCAGGTGCCAGAACCCTATGTATTTCATTTAAGAAAAGGACGGGTTTCTCCCAAAAATACAAGGTGTTTACCGTAAATATTTTTTTGAATTTTTCCTTTGGAAAAGGAATGATTAACCCATTATACAATACAAACTCTGTACATTCTGACAAACCAGATTCATAACAAAAGAACTTCGCTTCTCGGTGCATGAGTTCTGAAATATCCAATCCAAAATATAATAAATTTGGACTCGTGTCAATTATGGATGTTACATGTTTCCCATTTCCATGGCCAATTTCCAAAATGACATCGTTCATTTGAATCCTCAGCGACTTAACAGTTTCATTAATCATGGATTCGTTCGTTTGATTCATCACCTTACCAACTTCCACTCCTACACGACCCATTGGCTCTCGCAATTGGGCTGCTAGCATTTTGTTATCTTCCTCGGTAGCCTCTTTCATTTCTCCCATAATTTAAACGTTTACATTTAACTGCAAACCATTCTTTTTTGCTTCCTCATCTTTTTTCTGCCCCACAGCCATACCCATGACCATTCCAATGGGTAACCCGATTCCAATAAACGCATAGTTATTTAATGCGGCAGAAAAGGCCACTCCCATTGGCACTCCAAAAATGGCCATTCCTAAAGACATCCATAAGGTTTTATAGTAGGAAATTGGAACCATTTTCACTTTTTCGCAAAGTACTTTTATTATTTGTCCATGCGATTTACACAACCCTTTTTTTAATTTTCTAATTTCAACTGTGTTTAACCATTCAATTTCTGCATTAATTTGCTTTTTTACTTCTTCTGGTAATTTCCGAGAAGTAATGTCATTCAATAAAGCAAGCATTTTAGCCAGGGCTTTATTGGTTTTAGGATCAGGAACCATTTCCGTCTCCCATTTTAGTTTAGCCAATTTCATAGGTTCTCTTTCTAACAGGAAAGATATCCAATTATGACCACCTTAAACGCAAACAAACGACTTAAAGCATCACTCACTTGGTAGGACCTACCCTCAATCAACCTAGATATCTGTTCTTCAAACTCCTGACTACTTGATCCGTACATGCCTTTAATTTCCAATTCTAAAGATTCTACTTTCTCTTCAAATAATGCGGACTCCATCTCAATTTCTAATAAAACCTGGTCTAGCTTTTTATTTTTCTCATGAATAAACACCTTAAAAAAATTAAGTCCATCCCCAATTCCCCAGAAACGAACGGGCATTTTTTTCATCCATTTTTCATCTCTTATAGTTAATGGATTCACCACTATCTCCGTATACGGAAAATCAATCATTTCTAGGATTTCAACCCGTTGAATCTCCTCTAACGAAATAACCTGCTTATTAGCTAAAGTGAATATGACACCCGGAGGATATTTGGGCACTTGATATGTATACGTTAAACGATGTTCATAATAAACAAAGACCACTTCTTCTTCTTCATCTCCTTCTTCTACTTCATAAAACGGACCACCCAATAAAACCGCTATCCGTTTTTCTAGATAGTTTTTATACGTTCCAGAATCCACCAAATACTCCAAGTCCGAAAGATAGGTGTGAGCATCAATGGTGTTCCCATTTTTCAATTCAATTTTATAATCAATATAATGGCCGTTATACTCCGCCCTTACCGGATTTAAAACACTAACCCAGATACTTAAAAAGGAAACAATTAATAATACCCACTTACGCCCCAAAACGTTTTTCATAAATGAAAGATAAGTTAAATATATTAGAAAATTATTCTTTTGAAATCAATTCCTTAATTTTCAGTGCCTTTTCAAAATGATCCAATTCATGCGTTTTAATCCACCAAGTAGCGGCCTCCATTAATAATACGGGGGTTTCATTTTTATTCGCAAAAAAGGCATAAAACGACAATCCCACATTATCCCCTTTTGCAGCGATTTTGGCATCGCAGACTTCCCTAATTTTCAACTTTAATATTTTATTCATAAACGTATGGTTTCGTATTTTTCAATTCAAAACTAAGCCTTCATATATTACCGTTTCCCTTGACTTCAACTAATTTTTTCCACCTTAAAATAACTTGACAAATATTTTGACATTCCCCAACCTACCCCTGACCTATTTAGACCTTTCTTTTGGTTACTTTTGGCCCTCGAAAATATGGGCACAAAAACCGACAAATCAAGCATTTCAGAATCACACCAAATTGAAGTATTTGGTGCACGTTCGCACAATTTAAAGAACATTGACATTACCATTCCTTCTCACCAATTAGTGGTGATTACCGGATTGAGTGGAAGTGGAAAGTCTTCCTTGGCATTCGACACCATTTATGCCGAAGGGCAGCGAAGATACATTGAAAGTTTTTCGGCTTATGCCCGTGCCTTCTTAGGTAATATGGAGCGTCCGGATGTAGATAAAATTACGGGCTTGAGTCCAGTGATTTCCATCGAACAAAAAACGGTGAGTAAAAGCCCGAGATCTACGGTAGGTACTATTACGGAGATTTATGATTTTTTACGGTTACTCTTTGCCCGTGCGGGTGACGCTTATTCCTATAAAACGGGGGAGAAGATGGTTAAATTTTCTTCCGATCAAATATTGGATCTCATTTTCGAAAAATACGATGGGCAAGGATTAATGTTACTCGCCCCGGTGGTTAAAGGTCGTAAGGGACATTACCGAGAACTGTTTGATAACATCCAGAAAAAAGGATACATCCGTGTTCGTGTAGATGGTCAAATTATTGATATCACTAGCGGCATGAAACTAGACCGTTACAAAATTCACGATATTGAAATAGTTATTGATCGGGTAAAAGTAGGATCCGATTCACGTGCTCGAATTATGGAGTCCATGAAAACGGCCATGAAACAAGGAGGAGGCACTTTCATGATTGTGGATCGTGATGGCCAAAATCCACGTCACTTTAGTAGTAAACTAATGTGTCCCACTTCTGGTATTGCCTACGATGACCCTGCACCAAATATGTTTTCGTTCAACTCCCCTTATGGTGCTTGTCCGCATTGTAATGGTTTGGGCCAAGTTTCTGAAATTGATTTAGAGAAAATTATTCCAGATACGAAACTATCTATTAAACAAGGTGGTCTATCTCCATTAGGTAAATATTCGAACAACTGGATTTTCAAACAAATTGAAAATATTGGCACGAAATACAAGTTCAAGTTAACCACTCCGATTAAAGAAATTAGTGAAGAGGCCATTGATATTATTTTGAATGGCACCAAAGGGTCATTTACCTTATTTAATGAAACATTAGGCATCCATGATTCCGAAGAAATGAGTTTTGAAGGAGTGGTGAATTGGATTACTTCTCAATACTCGGAAACTCCCACTAAAGCTTTTGCTCGTTGGGCAGAAAGTTTCATGAACAAAACAGATTGTTCTTCTTGTCATGGAACAAGATTAAAAAAGGAATCGCTTTACTTCAAAATATCCGATAAAAACATTGCTGAATTAGCACAAATGGACATCAGTGAAATGTCGGATTGGTTCACTAATGTAGAAGAAAGGCTTAGCGATCGTCAAAACACAATTGCGAAGGATGTTCTCAAAGAAATCCGATCTCGTTTAGGTTTCTTACTGGATGTCGGCTTGGACTATTTAAGTTTGAACAGAGGGTCAAAAACCCTATCGGGAGGAGAAGCGCAACGCATACGATTAGCGACTCAAATCGGGTCTAAACTCGTAGATGTATTGTACATTTTGGATGAGCCAAGTATTGGGTTACACCAACGGGATAACCAGCGTTTGATTAATGCGTTGAAAGACCTTCGAGATTTGGGTAACAGTATTATAGTGGTAGAGCATGATAAAGACATGATGGAGCAAGCCGATCAAGTAATTGATATTGGACCTGGTGCGGGGGTTCATGGTGGCGAAGTAGTTGCTCAGGGTCATTGGACAGAATTACTAAAAGCAGAAACAAGTACAACGGATTATTTATCGGGACGTAAAAGCATTGCGATCCCAACGGAGCGTAGAAAAGGAAATGGTAATTTCTTAAAGCTTACTGGAGCCACAGGACATAATCTACAAAATGTGAGTATTAAATTACCGTTGGGAAGTTTAATCGGTGTTTCAGGAGTTTCGGGTAGTGGTAAATCTACCTTGATTAATGAAACACTTTATCCTGCTTTGAATCAACATATTTATAAATCCAATAAAAAGCCATTACCCTTTACAAAAATGGATGGGTTAGACCATATTGATAAAGTTATTGATATTGACCAGAGTCCAATTGGTAGAACTCCTCGTTCCAATCCAGCAACTTACACCGGGGTATTCACGGATATTAGGCAATTATTTTCGGTCATCCCCGAATCAAAAATCAGAGGCTACAAACCCGGTCGTTTTAGTTTCAATGTAAAGGGAGGCCGTTGCGAAACTTGTCAGGGAGGAGGACTTCGTACCATAGAAATGAACTTCTTACCGGATGTTTATGTAGAATGTGAAGACTGTCAAGGTAAACGATACAATAGAGAAACATTAGAAGTTCGTTACAAAGGGAAATCTATTTCAGATGTTTTGAATTTAACCATTGATGAAGCGGTTACTTTCTTTGAACATATCCCATCCATCATTCAAAGGATTAGAACATTACAAGATGTTGGTCTAGGCTACATCACTTTAGGGCAAGCCTCGACTACCCTTTCGGGTGGCGAAGCACAACGTGTAAAACTGGCTTCGGAATTATCAAAAAGAAGCACGGGTAAAACGTTTTATATTTTGGATGAACCCACTACAGGATTACACTTTGAGGATATCCGTATCTTACTGGGAGTGCTACAATCCTTAGTAGAAAAAGGCAATACAGTATTAATAATAGAGCATAACTTGGACATCATCAAGGTGGTCGATTACGTGATTGACATCGGTCCAGAGGGTGGAAAAGGTGGTGGAAATATTATTTTTGAAGGGACTCCCGAAAAACTAGCCAACCATCCCACATCGTATACAGCGAAGTACTTAAAAGCAGAACTACACTAGAAATTCATGCGTAAAAAACTAGAGGACCATCCCAATTTCACGGGATACCTATTTGCCATTCTAGCCACCGCTATATGGTCAGGTAATTTTGTAATTGCCCGTGGGTTAAGTGATGATATTTCTCCCATCAGTTTAGCATTTTGGCGCTGGGTAGTCGCTACCGTGGTTTTCTTCCCCTTGGCAATAAAACCTTTATGGAAGCAACGAAAAGAAATTAGAAAACATTTACCGTATTTATGTATCACTGGATTATTGGGGGTAACCATTTTTAATACCATGTTATATTATGCGGGTAAAACCACGACTGCCATTAACCTTTCTCTATTATCCATTACGTTTCCCATTTTTATTATTCTTATTTCGAGAGCCGTTTTTAAAGAAACCATTGGCTGGAAAAAGACCACAGGAATAGCTATGGTGGCTTTCGGAGTCATTTTTATGATTACAAAAGGAAACCTGCGTACATTATTGGGTTTGACCTTTCAAGTCGGAGATTTATGGATGATTGGAGGGGCATTTATTTTTGCTGTGTACAGTATATTACTTCGTAAAAAACCAGCAGAACTTAATATTTGGTCCTTTCAACTAGCCACGTTTTTATTAGGTTTATTGTTCCTTTCGCCCATTTATGCATGGGATTATTTTCAATCCCCTGATGTGGAATACACCACCACTACCTATTTATCGATTGGTTACGTAGGCGTTTTCGCCTCTTTAGCTGCCTTTGTATTATGGAATAAATCCATTCTGAATATTGGGCCAAGTGAAGCAGGAATGGTTTACTATACCCTGCCCATTTTCAGCGGTGCACTAGCCTATTTTATTTTGGACGAACCCATTGGATGGTTACATATTATGAGTGCCGGATTCATCTTCACCGGAATATTAATCGCAAATGCAAAACGAAAGAAACAAACCTAAAGATTATTTGTAGCCAACCATCCATACCCATCCGCTACCCCGCTTGAGAACTAAAATCATCAACTGGTCTTAAGTATATGAAACCCGTATACTTCTTTTTCACTTCCTATATTTCAACTCCTTACACATGAGAAAATGGTTTTGGAATTTGATTCGAAAAATGACACCCCACTAATAACCCCAAATTAAACATGAGCCGAATCTGAGTAACAAAATTTACTTTGTTACAATAAATCTTTTGGTTAGAAATTTCCCATCGAAGGTAATCCTAAGACTATAAATTCCAGTAGGAAGGCTGGACACCCCTAAACTCATTAATTCAAATTGGCTAACACCTCTTTCAATAAGTTTCATACGACTTTTTATCCGAGTACCATTTTGATTAAATAATGAGAATTCTCCCATTTGCGATTTTTCACTGATCATTTCTACCACACTATTGGAATTGACCGGGTTTGGGAAGATCCGAACATCCATCTTTGCAAGATTCGGAGTAAATAAACCTACCGGAAATTGGGTAACTCTCACACTATCCATAATTACATCCGTCAATGGACGGTCGCTACTGTTCACAGCTACAGATTCTATTGAAACTACGGTATCCCAACCCGAAATTACCACTCCGAAAACGGGGTGTTTTGAATCCAAAAAGGTATTATTTACCGTATTAATGAAAAATTGGCTTCCCCCTGTGTTAGGCCCTGAATTCGCCATAGATAGGGTCTTTTTTAGATTTGACAAATCTGGATGAAATTCATCCAAAATAGAATAACCAGGTCCACCATTCCCAATTCCTGTAGGGTCACCACCTTGAATTACAAAACTTTTAATAATACGATGAAAAATGACCCCATCGTAAAATTTATTATTCACCAATGATTTAATATTCCCAGCCGTAATAGGCATTAAAGTATCGAATAATTCTACTTCAAAATTCCCCATATTGGTATAAAAAGTTACAATAGTTTGGGCTTTAGAATTAGCGTAAAGAACAAAAAGAAAAACAAATGTAATAAGGTACTTTTTAATCATAGAAACATTTTTTCACAAGGTAATAAAATATACAACTTATTACCCCCTCTCCCATTTCAATTCCAAATTGAATAGCTCTTGCTCCCTTGAGGGTAATCAGAAGCGTATCATTTAATAGTTAATAACAAAGCCTACGCCCCCAATCATGCACTTACATATCCGTGGTTATCGGTTTATAGTTTCGTGACCATTCACTCCAGGACCCTACGTATAAGGAAGGTATTTGACGGCCTGCAATATCTAAAGCTAAAATAGAATGACAAGCCGTTACTCCAGAGCCACAATGAAAAATGGCATCTTGAGACGCTCCATTCCCAAGAACTTGGGAAAACAAATCTTTCAATTCCTGCTTAGACTTGAATGTCCCATCTGCTAATAAATTGTCTGTAAAAGGAGCGTTGATAGCTCCTGGAATATGTCCGGCTATAATATCAATAGGCTCTACCTCTCCACGGTACCGTTCCGCTCCTCTCACATCAATCACTTTTTGAGAATTTGAGATTAAAGCAGCTTCTATATCTGCCATTTCACTAATGGACCAAAGCCAGGTTTTGGCAGAGTAATTAGATTTAACAACGGCTGATTCATCTCCAGTATCCGTAGCTAAACCCAATTTTTTGGCCCTATCAAAACCACCATCGAGCACTTGAACCTTTTCATGACCAATAGCGCGCAACATCCACCACATTCTTGCAGCAAATGCTCCTGTATTTCTGTCGTAAACAATAATGTGCGTATTATTAGAAATACCCAAATCATTTAATACGGACACAAAATCAGAAACTTGAGGCAAGGGATGTCGTCCTCCGTGAGCAAAATCAGATTTAATATCGGCTAAATCAATATCCAGATCAACAAACCGAGCCCCAACTAAATGTTCCTTTTTAAAAGTTTGCTTTCCCTTTGGGTAACTAGAATCAATTACTACAACATTTTGATTATTAATAATTAACTTCAACCCTTCCGCTGAAATAATAGGTAAAGTTCTATTTTCCATCATCCTCTTCTTTCCAATTATTTAACACCAAATCACTGGCCAAATCGCCCAATTCCGTTCCAATGGCCATTCCCATTCCTCCTAGTCTTACAGCAAGTAAGGTATTGGGATCAATCCATTTTAAGATGGGACTCTTTTCTTCTCCGAAAGCCATAATACCCGACCATTGTTGCTCAATAACAAACGTATCATGGGGTAGAATTTCATTCTTTAAAATTTCCCGTAAAGCTTTATCAATTGTCGTATTAATACCATTCAAAGTTGTTTCTTCGCCTTTAAAATCCAGGTTACGACCACCACCCAACAATAATCTATTCCCTACATTTCGAAAATAAAAATAACCTTCATCCATATGAAAAGTACCCTTACATCTCAACCCTTGAATAGGTTGGGTGATTAACACTTGTCCTCTTCCAGGTTTTAATTCCAAATCCGGATACAGCGATTTTGTAAATGCATTTGTGGTCACTATTATTTTCTTCCCAATGAAGGAAATCCGTCCGGTTGAAATTTCCACCTGTACAATTTTCTGTTTTACGGATTTAACCACTGCACCGGTAATAATTTTCACTCCCAGTTGACTGGCTTTTTGCCACAAAGAATGCATGGTTTTTCCGGTATGAATTTGTCCCTCAAACGGATTAAACACCATTTGTTGGAACACATGGGTATTAAAACCTTTTCCCTCTATTTGTTTGGAAACATCTACAAATACATCCGCATTAAAAATAGGTTTCAATAAGGTATTCACCTCCTCTAACCTAGACAGGTAATTGGTTTGTGATGGTTTAAACAACTCATACCCTCCTAATGGTTCGTACCCCAACTCATCATCCGATAAACGAATTCTAAGTTTTTGCAATCCGGACCACCGTTTCTGCACCAGTTCCAGACATTTTTCAGGCCCCATCGTGTCCATATCTGACAGCAACTCGGATAAACTACCGAAACAAGCGAAGCCCGCATTTTTGGTGCTGGCTCCAGATGGAAATATTGATTTTTCCAATATTAAGACACGTACATTATTGTTTTTCTCTACCAAGGAAATAGCGGTAGATAAACCGGAAATCCCAGCCCCTACAATGATCACATCATAGTTCAGAAAGGAATCTGACTCCCAAAAACTTAAATTGTTGGTATTAATAATCAAATAGCTCTTTTAGTTTATTTTCAAATCTATGATTCGCTAAGAAATGTTTTTCCAAATCGGCCGCGAAAGGAATTGCGGTATCCATACTAGCCACACGCATCACCGGG
>CAJXZP010000054.1 GCA_913062955.1 uncultured Flavobacteriales bacterium
CTTAGGTAGCATGTCGTATACCGTCGAATTATTAATGGCATATTCACTCTTTGATAACCAATCAATGCTGCAGTTTCTGATGTTTGTTCGATAGATTAAATTTTTTCCATCAGGGATCCGTGCCATATCACAGCATAGATACTCACTTGAGCTTATTGTTATGGCTGGCTTTTGTTTTTTTACGGCATTTATTGCCATTAGTTTTGTGCTGGCGGAGGAGTTGTGTAAAAAACACCTTCACCATTATGTTGCCATATAGCATTACGAACAATGGCTGCGAACGTATGGTAGTGCCTTTGCGCATAGTTTTCTATATTCAGTTGGTAAAGCGATGATGAGTCATCATAATTCTTAGTGAGCAGTAATATTCTAGTTTGCTGGGGGTTAATATCGAGTCGGCTTAATATAGCATTGGCATTTATATTAAGTGGCACATGTTCAATGTCTGGTTTAAAAAAGTTGAAGCTGTAAAGTGCCGGTGTGTTGTGTCCGGATGATTTTGCGATCATAAACAACTGGTTGTTTTTAATGCCAGCTATATCATAAATTCGCCAGTCATTTATGTTGACCATGCTTTGGCTTAATAAGTGAAGTTTGTTATCAACTATTTGCCCACGCATTATTTGCTTTTTACCTTTGCTGCGCACCAACAATACTATTTCATGGCTATTTTCCCATTGCACTATTTGGTAAATATGTTCAAAGCTGTGCGGTATTTCGCTTAATTCGTTGTTGTTAAGTGATCTTATCCATAATTTATCTTTACCTGCTTGGCGAGTTAAAAAGGATAAGGTTTTTCCATTAGGGGCCACAAAAGGTGAAAACTTATTCCCTGCCATGCGAGTTAACGTTTGTATATCGGTGGTATTTTTTTTTTCAATTACGACGTTTGAAAACAAATATTTCCAGCTAAATAATGATAAAACGGTCAATGTAATGACAAGAAAAAAAGTTATTAACTGTAACTTAGCAGGGGTTTGTTTAGGTTGTGAACTTGGCGAGTTATTTTTAGTATTGCCTTGTGCATTGTTTTTTTGATGACTTTCTGAATGGGTAACTGGACAAATAAAGCGATAACCTAATTTAGGCACCGTTTGAATAAACTTGGGCGATTTCGCGTCATCATTTAAAGATTTAGAAAAAATCATCCATGTCGGGTAGTGGAAGCCACCGATCAGAAAACAGACCTTTGGTATTCATTAATTATTTGAATACAGAAAAGGAGCTAATCTTTAAATATGAGGATTACGAAATTGTAAGTCAGGCTGATAGTGCCTATATATGGGTTAAACATGGTGCTTTTGGTTTTGATATTCTAGATGAATTTTCTGTGAACTAAAGAAATGTTGTAGCCTAAATTTTTCGTATTTTTCTGGAATATTCCAATCCACTGAAAGAAGAAATCCAAATAGTATGTGCCGATCAGGTAAAACTAGCGGCTACTGTTTTTGTACCGGAGTCCTGCAAAGGGGCTGTAATGATTGGACCTGCCACCGGTATTAAACGGCAATTTTACTATGGGTTTGCCAGTTACTTAAGTCTGAATGGCTTTGGGGTCATCACGTTTGATAATCGGGGGATTGCCGCATCCAAAGGAGGCGATTTAAACCAAGTAAATGCTTCGTTGATAAATTGGGGACGTTTGGATATGTCGGCTGTATTAGAAGAGCTTAAAACTAGGTTTCCAAATACCCCTTACCATTTGGTAGGCCACAGTGCGGGCGGACAATTGGTGGGATTGATGCCCAATGCGTTGGAGTTGACTTCGATGTTCAATTTTGGGAGTTCTTCGGGCAGTATTAAATACACTCCGTATCCCTTTAAATTAAAATCTATTTTTTGGTTGCAAGGCGTCATTCCAGTAAGTAATGCGCTATTCGGACAAACAAAATCACACTGGTTTGGAATGGGGGAACCCTTGCCCAAGTTAGTAGCTGCGCAATGGGGGAAGTGGTGCAGTGGAGTGGAGTGGGTTATGTGGAAGTGGGGTTTGGAACAACGGTGCATGCCCATCTGTACTCCGAATTAACCTTGCCTTCCTTTTGGGCATATGCCACGGATGATGCGATTGCGAATATCCAAAATGTGGAAGATATGGTACGCGTTTCGCCCAATTCAAAATCGGAAATTAAAGCCCTCCATCCACGTGATTATGGGTATTCGGATATTGGACATATGCAGTTTTTTAGTTCCCGTAGAAAGAAGCTTTGGCCCGTGGCCTTGGAGTGGTTAAATACCAAGAGTCTGGAAGGATAAACAAGAGCAGGTTTGGATTTAACCCACTCTTGTTTTACTAAATTACGTGAGATTATTTCCCAAAATGATAGCCAACAGAAATTTTAAATACCTTGTTCTTCCTGCTAGAATAACCCTCTTGGGTAGTGTTAATATTTAGCAAGCCAAGATCGTAGGATAGGCCAATGAGAAAGGCTTTCATTTGAACACCTCCACCGAAGGTTAAGCCCATATCTAATCTTCTAAATACATCTGTATCCTCATTTTGTCCCCATTCAATATCTTCTTCTTCGGATTCTTCCTGGCCCATAAAGGAAAGGGTTGATTTTAACTTTCCGGTGAGTCCAATTCCAATATAGGGACCTGCATTTGCAAATAAAGCCAGATTATCATTTAATTGATGGGTCGCTTTTAAGGTAATTGGAATATCGAGGTAATAGGAGTTGATTAACAATTCAATGCCAATATCCCCCCCGATAGAATAGGCATCATTCATACTCAATTCCATTTTGGATCCTTTACTAGAGAATTGGAGGCCACTTTCAATAGTGAACAGGTCGTTAATGGGCATTTCTAAAAAACCGCCTACATGGAAACCTGAAATGGATTTGTATTCGAATGGAAACATGGGCATGTCCTCGGATTTCTGCTGGATGTTAGAAAGGTTATAGCCTGCTTTTAATGAAAAAGTTTGCGCGCAGGTACATAGGGTGGCGAATAGGAGTACGGTCAATAAAAGGTTGGTTTTAATAGTTTTCATAGTTGTTTGTTTTAGGCGTTAGCGTTTTTTAGGTAAACGCCAACTTGGTTCTACGTTTGTGTAAATCTTTTGACAAATTACTGGTTTGTTAAGGGATAAAACACTGAACCTAAGTTAACAAAATGCTCGGGGAGAATTGCGACCTGGGTGAGGGGGGGTGATAATCAGAATGCGAGGGGATCAAAAAAAAAGCCTTCTTGACGAATCAAGAAGGCTTTTCAATAATTTGGATGTGGTTAATCGTTTCCTAAACCGATATAAAACTCGAAGGTTTCTTCGTTAGCGTTCCCCAACATATCTTCTGCAACTACACGTACGGTGTATTTCACATTCTTTTTCAAAAATCTATTTTTTTCCGAAATATCAATGGTAGATGCCGAAGAATACAAGGTTAATGGTCCACCATTCACCGAGTATTTAATGGTTTTGGTACCTACATGGTCATCGGTAGCTCCTAAATACAAACGAGAATAATTTGGATATACCTTGGCGCCATTTTTAGTACCTATAGAATTGATACTGAAGTTATGAAAAATGCTTGGTGCCGTATTGTCTACATATACATTCGAAGTTTTTTCTTGCTCTTCATTGTTGACGTTATCCGTGGTTTTGAATTTAATGGTATGGTATCCTTCACCCGCAATAGTAAACTGGCTGTAGTTTTGGAAACCACCACCATCAACACCGTATTGAATTTGTTTCACACCCGACTCGTAATCTCTCGATTTAAGGGTCATTTTGGTATCTTTATTGACAAACAAAGTATCTCTATGAAAAAATTGAGGACGTCCGTAAATAATTCCGGTTTGAGGCGCTTTATTATCTACATACACCGTTTTGTATTTGTTAGCGGCTAAATTCTGCACGTTATCCGTAGCATCATATTTTACGCTATGTACCCCTTTCACATTTGGGTATTTGAAATCCGATGAAAAATCCATTCTTTCCCCACCATCTATACGGTAATAAATTTTGTTTACTCCCGCTTTATTATCTGTTGCAGATAAGTTTACTGTGGTACGACTCGATACAAATAAGTATTGCTGTCCTTGATGTTGATCGCCATTTATAGCAATAGTAACTACAGGAGCAATTTTATCTAAGTAGAAAGAAAACGATTGTTTGGTTTCCGTATTCTTTACATTATCTACCGAGTAATAGTACAAAGTATGCTCCCCATCCGGAAGGTAAGAAACACCCACTTTACCGGATTGTCTTTTCTCCGAACGTTGATCAAATGAATACATGGTACGGTTTACACCCGATAGGTTATCATTTTGCGATAAGTCAAATGTGGTACTAGGTGCGATGATATTACTGTTATGTACAATACCTACAATGGCATGGTTAGAGGTAGGGGCAGATAAATCGACTACAAATTTTGAATTTTTTGTTTTTTCTGCATTACCCACATTATCATTCGCATAATAGTAAAGTGCATTTTGGCCTTCGGTTGACGCATTCACAGTACCCGAATAATTGGTCCAAGAACCAGAACCTAAAGAGTAAAAAGTATTTTCAACACCCGAAACGCCATCTTTAGAAGTCAGGGTTAAAACAAGTCCCGGTCCGTAATACACACGATCGCTACGGTATACACTTGCGCCCGAAAATGCGAGGCGTGTTCTTGGTGCTAATCCATCGGCATACAATTCGTATAGTACTTCTTCTTTAGGCATTTTTGTTCTACCTGTAGCTGGATCCACTGCCCATTTACTCCGCATGTAATTGATTCCTTCGGTATCCAAATACATGGGATCTGCAAAACCTTCCGATTTTTTACTCGTTAAGGGATATTGCGTTCCCCCTTTAGAGGTAGAAAACATGAAATACAACGGTAATGATTTTTGAACATAGGTGTTCCCATCATTGATGTATACCCGTTTTTCGTGGGTAGGTTGCGTGGGTTCCTGCGCTTGAATGGCAGCAGACGATAAAATAAAAACCCCTAATAGAGATTTTGAGAGTACATTTTTTAGCATAGTATTCGAATATATGTAGGTCGTAAATATAATGTATTTCATGGATTTTATAAATGACATTTAATAGGCGATCATTCACCGATTAAATAGGTGTGGTTAAAGGGGAGGGAACCCAATTCTTCGGAATCCATTTCGGTACGAAACAAAATAATAAACTTAAATAAACGTTAATCCGGTCTTTATCAGAACATAAATCGAATACCTGAAACATGTGTAAAATCCCGGTTGTTATTTGCTTATCCATACTAGGTTTGATGAACACTCCTTTTTGTAGAGCACAGCATAACGATTTTGGAGCCCAATTTGGCTACGGGGTATCTTCCCTTTCCAATGGCTCTTCCTTCCTAGTGAACCCACTTCAATCGGACGGAGGCGACTATTTTAATTGCACGGTTTCGTACGACTATTCTCCTAAAAGAGGGATTATTGGAATGCGATTGGGCATACAGTATGCCAACCGAAATACGGAGGGGTATCGGTTGGGTTATTTAAAAGTACCGTTAGGTTTTGATCTGTATTTTGGAAAAAAAGTGCAATGGTTAATGGGCGGTGGATTGTATACCGGGGTGCTTATTCATGCCAATAAGGAGCTCTTAAAAAATAAAGGAAGTAATTCGGTGAATAGGTTTCAAATGGGGGGCTATTTAAATACGGGTTTCTGTATCCAATTATCTCGTCAATATTTCTTTAGTTTACGCTATACCCTCCATATGGATGTGTATCCCTTGTATAAAGACCCAAATCGCATGAACAATTTCGTTTTTAATGATGGCTATTTTGGGCTAGGACTAAAGTATAGATGGACCAAATATTGAATTAAATAAGACCCCGTAAAATGAATGGGAGATTTGGATCTGATTTACTTTCGTACCAAAATCAAGGTTATTTCTAAAAACAACATATTCTTTCAAGGTCATTGGGGTTTCTTTATTGGGAAATTTACCGATAACCAAATGCATAAACATTATGCCGTTCAATGGAGTATTTCATTAAAATCGGAAATTCAAATAATGAATGGATGGGGAACGGAAACGGGGTATCAAAGTGTACGTATAAAGAGTAATGTATTGCATGCCTTAAAATGTGAAAAGGAGCAACTCACCTTATTGTTTTACCCTACCGCTACCATTGGACATTATTTAAATAATATGGGGGAGTTGGATCTGGATGAATTGGAACATCACACGACCCAAAGCTTGAAACAAAGCGCATTGTATTATGTAAACGGAGAGATGGATTTTAAATCGCTGGTAGAGGCAGTGAGCAAAGAAATGGATCGTTTGGGCTGTAGTTGTGCTCTCGAAAATCACTTTTCAGATACGCGCATCCAAAAAGCCATCTCGTATTTAGAATCTAACTATGAACGGGTCATTCCGGTCACAGAAATTGCGAATATTTGTGGTTTGTCTTCCAGTCGGTTTTTACATCTATTTAAAGAAAAAACGGGTCTTACCTACCGTAAAGTGCAGCAATGGAATAAGGTGAGTCGGTCATTTTTATCCTTAAGGGAACAAAGTATTACCCAAACGGCTTATGAATTTGGATTTACCGATAGTGCCCATTATACCAAGACCTTTAAGGAAACCTTTGGGTTCAGTCCCAAGCAATTGAAATCATCTTAGCCAGTTCGTACAATTTTTAGATTTCTGGGTGACTCACCTTTGTATTTTAAATCAAATGCAATGAAAAAGTACTTAGAAGAAACAGCGTTATTGGATTATTCACATCCAGATATACAAATAGTAGTGAACCAAAAAAAATGGATGCAGTTAGCCCCTGCCGACCGGTTAAAAGCAGTGTATTCGTTTGTGAGGAATGACATTCCTTTTGGATACAATGAAAAAGATGATTTGAAGGCCTCACAAATATTGGCCGATGGATACGGGCAATGCAATACCAAAGCGACCCTTTTGATGGCCTTGCTACGTGCGGTTAATTTACCCAATAGGATTCATGGATTTACCATTGACAAACGATTGCAAAAAGGGGCGATTACTGGAATCTGGTATACTATGGCCCCTAAAAATATATTGCATAGTTGGGTAGAAGTAAAATTAAAGGGGACTTGGTATTTCTTGGAGGGGGTTATATTGGATCAAATGTATTTGGATCAAATCCAAAAACAGAACACGGAGAATAACCCGAATTTTTGTGGGTTTGGGGCTTTTACCAAAGATTTTACCCAACCTGTTGTGGAATGGGATTTCAATCACACTTTTATTCAGGAAAAGGGGATTAACCAAGATTTCGGTCTGTTTAATTCGCCCGATGAGTTTTATCAAAAACAGCCACAAAATTTGAAAGGAATACGGAAAATTGTATTTGAAAATATAGTACGTAAAAAGATGAACGCCAATGTTGTTAGGTTGCGGGGCGTGACTAAAACAAGTAGTCGATTCAGGTAGTATTACGTGTTGTTATTCTATGGTGCATGTTCTTATTTAGTTTAGAATTCTTTTACCGGAAATAAAGATTTCAAAATGAAATCACCCTTGGCAATGTCCCGAAAAAGGAATGCATGAATTAATCGAGAATCAAATTAAAAACCTGAAATGATGAAATCAAAAAAACACGCCATTTTTGGAGCCGGAGCCTCCGGTTTATATACGGCTTGGCGATTATTAAATGGTGTTTCCAAAGTAGGTAAACCGGTGAAGAAACTGGTAGAAGGCGATGTACTGGAGTTATATGATTGGGGAGATTACGATTTTTCGGAACAAGATCCGGGAACGCGTGCATCCGGAGCCCGGGTGTGTACGTGGCATTATCAAAACGATAAAAGCAATTCTTACCTAGAGTTAGGCGGCATGCGCTATTCCTATTGGGATGGTAAACCGCACAGTGAAGGGCATAGAGTGGTTACGCAAACCATCAAGTTGTTACGACTAGAACCGTTTTCTGTTCCGTTCAACGAATCGGCAGATCCCTTGATGTCTTTAAGGGCGAAAAACATGTATATATCGGAAGTAAATTCTAATAATCCAGCACCTTATAATGTGGCTAATTACGGGGACGATTTACCGCCCGATGATGAATTTAATACCATTCAATCGGTCGCCATTGCAGGACCTAAGAACCGACTGGAATGGTGTGATTTTTACGCACAGGGTAAAATCACGAAGGATATGCCGGAGAGTGCGGTATACCAAAAGGGAGATTTAATAAAAAACATGGGTTATTGGAACCTGGGTTACGATAGATTGGGTCAAGAAGGATTTAGTTATTTAGCCGATGGCAATGGCTATTCCTCCAATGTGGTTAATAGTAATAGCGCGCAATCGTTTAATGTCAATGATGAGTTTACCCCAGGAACGGAATATAAAACGCTTACGGGAGGATTCTCTAGCCTTTTTGATACGCTGTTTAAGGAGGTACAGAAATTAGCGAAACTGCATAAAGTGGAATTGAACTACCATCCCAATACCCGATTGAGATCCATTGTTTATAAACGAAACGGGGTGCATTTTACCACTGCGACTAAAGAGAACCCGAATAAACTCCATGAAAGTAAGCTATGTAAAGCGGCATTTTTAGCGATGCCTCGGAGTGCGATTGAATTGGTGGCCCAAGCCACCCGGTATATGGAAAATGATGGATTGGATGTATTAAACCACGAAAAGGTACAGTTGTATTTGGAGTCGGTGTTAATGGAACCGTCCTACAAAATCGGAATGTTTTTTGAAAGCGAATGGTGGAAAAAAGAGAGTCTTGAAAAACCGAAGTATCCCGCGAGATTAACTAGTTTTTTCCTGACTCCCGAAGCAATGACGCAATTGGGTACGGCTGGTTTTCCCAATAAGTATTTACGAAAGATTAAAAAAGCCGAGGATCGGGTGGTGAACATCAGCTTTACTAAATCGGAGTTAATCCATGCCATGGAGCAAGAGATTGAAGAACGACTCACTTTTAAAGAAGTAGAAATGGTGGTAAAAGTAGCGGAACTGGATACCATCGGTCCAAGTATTACCGATATGCCGATACGGCAAGTGGTTTATTTTGGGGACAATGCGGTTAGAAACAAAAAGAACAAGGTGTATGGCATATTGGCCAGTTACGATGATATTCATTACACCACGTTTTGGAAAGCCTTAGAAATTGGAAAAAATGGAGAGCGGAAAATTCCGGACTCTCAAGATTACCAACCTTTAATTGGACCTAAATTAGCGAAACCCGAGATGGTGAAAATGCTTCGCAAGCAATTAGCGTCTCTCCATTTTGGACCTCAAGCCGATTATACTGCGGTTCCAGAACCTGTAGAAACGCGGTATATGGATTGGTCATTGCCCCCGTTTAATGCGGGCTACCATGCCTATAAATCGCATTATGATTTGGGTGATGTGCAACGAAAAATTAGAAAACCCTCCCAATTAATAGCAGGCGAAAATGCGGCTATTTTTATTGTAGGAGAAACCTATTCCAATGATCAAGCATGGGTAGAGGGTGCCTTCTGTACCTCGGAATCTGTATTGAATGATTTTTTCAATATTAAACCCATTATCAATGATCAATTCTATCCCTTTATCTGTCCAGAAGAAAAGGGCTAAAAGGGTTAAGTATTAAGGAAACTAAAGGAGAATAAATGAAAAGTCGGGTAGGCTAAATTCCCGATTTTTTTTGTGCTAGCTTAAATGAATGGGGCGGTACTTTTTCATTCAAGGAGGGGAGTGAAGACTAGGATGAAGTCCCGGATTTCGGGTTTGAAATAGTGGAATGTACCTATGTTTTGGGTGGAGCTAAGAAAGCGGTCTTCCTAATGAAAGAATAAAAGATTAAAAGAATGAAAATGAGTATGGATCAAACGAAAAGGGAAACATTATGGCTCGCTTTATTTTTAGTGATTCCGGTGGTTTTTTTTACCACACTACCCCGTCCATTTTTTGAGGATGCCAGTACCCATTTATTAATGACGAGTATCCTAGGTGCAGTTGGAGGTGGAATAGGGTTTTTACTTTTTTGGTTCACCCATAAGAAATCCAATGTGTGGAAAATTGGGATGGTGACCACCTTGTTTATTACGGCTACTGGTGTGACTTATGGTGTTAATCAGTATGACAATGCGTTGATTGTATGTGACGTTTGTGGAGACCAAGTGGATGACCAAGGAACGCATACAGAATGTGATAATTGTAGTGCTCTGACTTGGAAATACGAAGCCACTTTTGATGCTGATTCGAGTAAAGAGATCTGGTTAATGGAGGAACAGCTCTATTTTGTGGTACCCACGCCTAGCGATCCCATCGGTTTAATTCAACCCAAGGAAAGGGCGGGTGACCACAGGAACGCAAACAGGAATTCAAACAGGAATCAAAGGGTAAACATCCGAAGTAAAGTAACCTGTTTAACCGAATAGATACGCGTTTAACCTACGGGTGGGTAATACTTTCCTAGAAAGTACGTTTTCATGCAGATATTCTAATCCAACGCGTATGAAAAATGTAATTCTCACGATCCTCTTTTTTACCTTAACAGGAACTCTTTATTCTCAAACCCGAACCATACATGTATTTGTGGCTTTATGCGATAATGAGTTTCAAGGTATTGTACCGGTGCCTACCAAGATTGGAAATGGAAAAGACCCCAGATTGAATTTGTATTGGGGGGCCGGTTATGGCGTGAAATCTTTTTTTAAACTAAAAACAGACGATTGGGTATGGGTGCAACAACTTGAATCTACGAACCCGTTTGTTTTAGATCGGATCCTGTTTAAACATGCAACGGAGGACGTGTATTTATTGGCAGATGCCTATGATGGGGAACAAATCAAGTTATGTACCGAAAACTTCTTGAAAGCCGCGAACGGTCAAAATCCGGAAACGCTTTGGGTGGATAACCAGGAAATTTCATTTGGCGGTGGCGCAAATCTTATTGCCTACATCGGACATGACGGATTAATGGAATTTGAGGTGTCCATTAATTACCAAGACATTCACCAAAAACCGAAAGATGTCATCATCCTAGCTTGTTATAGTCGAGACTATTTTAGTCCGCAAATAAAATTAGCGCAAGCCAATCCTTTAGTATGGACCACCCACTTAATGGCCCCAGAGGCGTATACATTAAAAGCCGCCTTAACGGGTTGGATTGCCAATGAAACGGGGACTCAAATGGAGGAGAGAGCTGCACAAGCGTATCACAAGTATCAAAAGTGTGGTATTAATGGGGCAAGAAATCTGTTTACCACGGGTTTCAAATAGTAACAGTAAGTAAACGGTAATATTTCTCCTATAAACGAAAAGAAGTAAAAAAAGAGGAGGGTGAATATTTAAGCCCAAAGAATAGAGTTTCATTGAATTCATCAATGGATCTGTTGATTTTGTAGGCATTGGTTTTATTTCTTGCGTTAAACCACTAATTCAGTCAATCAGGTATTTTCACAGGGGAGAAGGGTAGTTGTTATTTCTATTTTAGATACGCATTAAGGCTCCCTTAATTGGGGGGAGAAATTGAAAACTAATTAGCCATGGAGACCTATTCTTTTTTACAGACCAACGACCCGTATTTTTTGACGCCACCCGAGTTGGTGCAAGCCAAGCTTGAATTATTGAACCTGGAAGATGGGGAGGTTCTTTGCGATTTAGGCGTAGGAGATGGCAGAAGCCTGATTGCAGGATGTGAACAAGCTAAGGTGACGGCAATTGGATACGAAGTACTCCCGGAGGCGATGGTTACGGCTCAGAAAAACATTGATGCTGCAAATCTCACGCATCGCATTGAATTGATAGAAGGCAGTATGTACGATGCCGATGTTTCGCAGGTAAATGCGCTGCTTTTGTATTTATCCCGAACCATGTTAGGGGGCCTTTCCTTAAAACTAGAAAATGAATTGCCAGCGGGTGCCCGAATTGTGACTCACGAATTTGATTTACCCGGTTGGGTGATTCTTCAAGAAAAGGAAATTACCTTATCCAATGGCGACTGGTATACTATTTACCTGTTTCGAAAGCCGTAATTAAAGCAAATGCTTTTCTTTGTTTGGATTCGGTAAGACCATGCTTGTGCTGGAAACCGTTTTTTTGAAGCCTTGTGAGCATGGGGCTAGCAGGTGATACTAAAATAATAGAAATGAATACGCAGCAGAGAAATCCAGAACCCATCGCTAAAACGATTTTGTATCATGGTTATGAAATTCATTATTCGATGAGTGGAGTAGGGAAAGAACAACTGATGGTATTGCTGCACCCTGCGTTTTCGGATCAGAATGCTTTTCCGGATCAAATGGCTGCTTTTGCCAAAAACTATGCCGTGCTAACCGTGGATTTGATTGGTCATGGATTATCTAAAGTGAAAAACACTACGCATCGTTTAGATATTACACCCGAGCATATAGCCGCTATTATAAAACAAGAAGGATATAAACAAGCGCATATAGTGGGTGTATCTATGGGAGCGTTGATGGCCCAATACTTTGCGTATACGTTTCCAGAGCAAACCCTTAGCTTAACCGGAATGGGCGGTTATTCTATCCATGAAGAAAACAAAGAAGTGGCCAAGGCGCAAATGGCTTCCAATATCACCTTGATTTTACGGGCTTTGTTCTCCTTAAATTCCTTTCGGAATAAGGTAGCTCAAATGACCTGTTATACCCGCCAAGGGCAAGAGCTGTTCCAAGCGACAATGGCTGGGTTTGAACGGAAAACGTTTAGGTACATGTCGGGATTGCAACATGTTATTAAAAACCGGCCTGATTTCAAGGCGACTTACCCCGTGCTTATTTTAATAGGGGAACATGATATCGCCCTGGCGCATAAAATGGCCAAGCAATGGCAGGAAGCCGTTCCCCATAGCCAATACCACGAAATTAGTGGGGGAGGGCATTGCGCGCAATTAGACCAGCCCGAATTTTTTAATAAACGCGTACTCGAGTTTGTGGACGGGATAAATTAAAACCCGAGTTGGTCCCTTTATTCTACTGCATTCTTTTATTTTCACGGCACGGTTTTAGGTAACTCTTTACCCATCCTATATGCTCCAATTATGAAAAACGTCTGTCATTTCCCTATTGCTTTTATTCTTTGTATGTCTTTAATTATGGGATGTACACGTCCACGTACTCCGGAAGGTTTGCAGGTGAAAATTTCTGAAAATGATCCGTTTAAAAACGAAATGGTATCCAGTGAGTACTTTGAGTTAGATACCCAAGAAGATCATGTGATTGAAGGAAGTAAAGGAACCGTTATTGTAATTCCAAAAGGGTGTTTTATAGATGCTTCAGGCCATGCCGTTACCGGGAAGGTACAGGTAGAGTTAGCGGAGGCCTTATCGGTAGAAGACATGATTGTTTCCAATTTAACTACCACCTCGGCTGGAGAGTTGTTGGAAACCGATGGGATGATTTATTTTCAGGTGCGGCACCAAGGAAAGCCGGTTTTTGTAAATCCCAAAACACCTGTTTATATGGAAATCCCTACCCAAAATAAAAAGTCGGGGATGATGATTTACGAAGGGGAACGAGATGCACAAGGTAATATGGATTGGCGGAACCCCATGAAATTGGAGTCGTATCTGCAACCCATTGCCATGGAACAACTCGACTTTTACCCCAATGGGTTGGAGGCAGTGGTTCGTCAAGCGTTGCCTTATAAAAGGCATACGGAAGTTTCTCCGGCTCTGTTAGATAGTCTTTACCTAGCGATGAAATATATTGACCTATACAGGATATGGCGGGGTACACATGCTACCGATCTCAATGAACCATATGATAATGGAATTAAAATAGTGGTTGATGGGGAATATAGCTCCGAATCGTATGAATATGGGGAAGCAGCTGCACCCACAGAGGAGGTGTCTGACACCAAAGAGTGGGTGGAAGGGTGCGGGATAGATCCCAGTTTAGTACAAGCCATTCACTGCAAAGAGTTTGAAGGTACATGGATAGCCACTAAAGAATTTGAAAAGCGATTGCAGTCCATCTTTAAGACCTATAATGAGGAGGTTTTGAAAGTGTATCTGGATAATTTAGATAAGAATTTATGGGAATGTGATGCTTTGGCAGCGGATTTGATTCCGGAAGATTCACTAGCTAATGTATTTAGAGCGAATGCGGAAATGAAGTGTACGCGATTAAAGGAATCGAATACCCATTTGGAATTATTACAGGCGTTTTATCAAAAAAGATGGGCCAAAACCAACAAAAAATTAAAGAAACTAGCGAAAGAGGCGAACCAACTGCGAGATAAAGAGAATGAGAAATTTAAGAAAGTAGCGGAGAAATACAAAAAACTACTTTTTAAAAGAGAGAAGCATCGCATGGAAACCTATGGGTTTGAATGGACTAAAACGGGATGGGCCAATGTGGATAGAGGAACAATACCTAAGCAATGGGGGCGGAAATCGCTGGAAGTACACGTGGTGGACGGAAAGTCTTATGATCGGGTATATACCTATGTGATGTACAAAAACATCCAGAGTTTGTATCGTTTAAATACCACGGATTACGAGTTGTTTCATGTAGGAAATGCTACGGAAAGAAGCATGTTGATGCCGAATAACAAACAAGCGGTATTGGTGAGTATTGGGTATGGAAAGGAAAAGCCATTTGTGGCGATTCAGGAGTTTAACACCAGCGAAACAAGTATTACCCTAAGCCTAGAAGCCAGTTCGCCCAAAGCCTTAAAAGAAAGGATCAAACTGTATAATAAGTGGGGGAGCGCAAATAGTATAACGAAGGACCTGTTGTTTCAAAAGCTGCGTTTCAAAGAAAAAAACCGTCAAATGAAATTATGGATGGAACTGGTTTTTCTGGTGAAAGTGTTTAATGTGGTGCATGAAAATTGTCCAGTGACATTTGATGGCGAAATATCAGATGCTTGGTAACCGGATAGAAAAATAAAATAAAATTTTTCGGTGTACGGGTTGGTGAATTTAAAATCCTGTCTATATTTGCATACTAAATACATCGAATATATAGTATGGGATACTCCTTATCATTTACCAAGTCCATTTTAGTGGTTATTTACATCTCCGATAAGATTCGTCAGGAGCAATTTGATTTTTTGTCGACTGCCGATATATCGAAGTACCTGAGTATTCCGAAACCTACCTTGGTAAAAATATTGCAAAGTTTGCATGCCGCACAAATCATAGAAACCAAAGAAGGCAAACTAGGGGGGATCCGTTTATTAAAATCGCCCGATGCTATTTCGGTATTGGATGTATTAGAAGCCACTGAGAAAGGCAAAGCACTATTCCAATCGTCTGTGAATATTATGGCCGATGGCAAACGACCTAATGCGGCTCAAAAATCGATCAAAGCATTATTGGACGGAGCAGAGAACACCTTAAAAACCGAACTCGCGAGCAAGAGCATTGGGGAAATTTTGGAAGACATGAATTCCTAATTTTTTTATCCTTACTAAATAAACGGAATATATAGTATACTCGTAAATATACTTATCTGTACCTCCATAACTAAACATAATAAATATAACGTATAACAATTAAAACAAAACCGATGAAAACGATAAAAATGATTCAAACAAACACGCTTAAAAACACAAAAATGAAAAACACAAAAATGACAACAACGAAAATGAAAACAATCACAACGGCATTTACTACGGTAGTAGCCGCTTTTTTACTACTAACGAATGCCTATGGCCAAAGCAACGATAGCTGGAAATGGAGTGTAGAAATTGATCCCGGAACGTATGCGCTCAACGGGTATAGCGTGCATGTGCGGGTGCAACCCAAAAACATGGAGCATCTGTTAGTGGGCCTAGGGGCGTATGCCATGGATATGCCCGATTTGTTTGTGAATTTCAACGAAAAGAACAAAGACATGGGATGGAACGTTCGGATTAACCAAGGACTCGGAATATTTGGGGAGTATTATTTTGATGAGGTGAATAAAAAATGGTTTGTAGGCGCGCAACTTTCCTTGCAAGAATTCAAGATTGAGAAGACGGAGGTAACGGGCGATCAAACCTACACCAATGGATTAGCCATGGCTTATTTTGGATATAGCATCAAACCCTTTAAGAACAACCTGTATTTTAAACCTTGGGCCGGAATGGGCTACACTTCGCAAATGAGTGGCAGCAATGAGTTGCAAGGTCATACCTACGATATTTCACCCATCAGTATGTTTGCCACCCTCCATATTGGCTATACGTTTTAATGTTAGGAACACGGAAGAAGAGGCGGGTAATTCCGCCTCTTTTTTTGTTTTTTAATTCGCTGGACTTGCGTTTCTTTACGGCCTGTAATGGAAGAACAATTAAGGCAAAATATCGGTAAATACGTAACGCTATCCGATTCGGAATGGCAGCTCTTTTACGCAGCCTTTCAAAGCAAAACATATGCTAAAAAGGCGTTTTTGTTTCGGGAAGGAGAAATCTGTTCCCATAAATACTTTTTGGTGGAAGGACTGGTACGTGCGTTTTTTATTGGGGCTAAAAGTCACGAGAAAATCACCTATTTCGCGATCGAAAATTGGTGGTTCTCTAATTTGGAAAGCTACGTGCATCAAACGCCATCCAACATTTCGGTACAAGCCCTGGAGAAAACCCAGGTACTTCGGATTCCTAAACGCGAGCTCGAACTGTTATTGATACGCATCCCTAAGCTGGAACGTTTGTTTCGTTTGCTTTCCGAAAACATGCTCATTGCCCTGCTGCGTAAAAAAGAAGTGTTTGACCCGGTAAGTGCCGACCAAAACTACTTTCAATTTGTGGCGGCTTTGCCTGAATTTGCCCAACGCGTACCGCAATACATGATAGCTTCGTACCTAGAAATGACCCCCGAATACTTAAGCGAAATAAGAAAAAAGGGACCGCCTTCCATTTCTTAAACCAGCTTAAGTTTTCTGATTCGTAGCCCCCGTACTTTTGATTTATCACAAATTAATCAATTAAACACGTACGTTATGAACGCAAGAATCAACATCGAAAACTTAGAACCCGAAGCCTATCAAGCCATGTTTGGATTAGAAAAATACCTATCCAATTCAACGGTAGCTCCTCCCATTTTTGAACTTATAAAAATCAGAGCCTCTCAACTCAATGGCTGTGCGTTCTGTATGGAAATGCATACGCAAGGCGCGCTTAAATTAGGAATGAGCGCCAGCAAACTATTTGCCATTGCGGTATGGAAAGAGTCTTCTTTATTTACCGAGCAGGAACGGGCGGTATTGGCCATAACCGATGAGGTAACGCTCATTCACCAACGGGGGGTAACAGATGTTACCTATCAAGGGGTGAGTGCGCATTTTACCGGCCCGGAAATCGCCCAAATCATTATGCGCATTGCCACTATTAATGTGTGGAACCGCATGGGCGTAGCTACGCCATTGGAGCAATAAGAATCCGGTTTTTAGGAAAGAGGTCCCGATAGTGGGCCTCTTTTTTTTACCCCAATTCGCCCCGTTTGTACCTTTTGAAACTTCTCGGAGAGCTGTTTATTTGCCACACACTAATCAGAGAGTTATGTACAAGGGTTTACTGCCATCGTTTTTTATTATAGGAATGTTAAGTGTAGGTGGTGGAGCCATGTGCTTTCGTAAAATGCCCCCAAAAATGGAAAATTCAGAAACAAAAAGCACCCCATTAGATCATCGGACCAAAAGTATTCTAGCCAGAGGATGCGATCCTGAAATGTCCTACCACGCTTCTTTGGCGTTACCGCCTTTGATGGGAAACCCCGAGTATGTGGCAACCACGGACGATGCCGATTTTATTCAGAAACTCACCGATCGAAAATGGTCGGTGGTATTTTTTGCCCCGGGGGCCTGTCGTTTTAATGCGGCTCATCAACCTATTCCGGGAGCGTATGCCGCTACTCGGGGGTGGAGTTTAGCGCAGTACCGCGAATTGATTTACCGTTTACAAGGCGAAGATGTGCTAATTGTGGAAACCTTGGAGGAAATGAAAACGGTGGGTCTTTTAAAAGAAGCTTTGAGCCATGCACGCCCGGTAAAGTAAATTCGGGTGATTCGTTCTTATTTCGTGTGAAATAGCCGAATTTTGTTTTTTCCAAAATGCAGAAATTCAGGAAATATTTAGCGTCCTTTGTGGATATTACAGATAGCGACTGGAAGCTTTTTTCTTCCAAGCTCAAGTATCAGGCTATTCCTAAAAAAACGGTGTTCCTGCAACTGGGGGCGATTGAAAATACCATTTCGTTTGTAGAAACCGGGGCTATTCGTTTATTCATTCCCAAAGAGGAAGAAGATAAAGAGGTGACCTTTGGTTTTAGTTTTGAGGGCGAACTCATTAGTGCGTACGATTCGTTTCTAACCCGAGAGCCGTCTTTGTACCAATTAGAAACCTTGGCCGATACTACTTTGTGGAGCATCAGTCATTCGGACTTGCAGCAAATTTACGATGTGACCCGCATTGGCGATCGCATTGGACGTTTTACCTCCGAGCGTTTGTTTTTAATCAAATCGAAGCGCGAACAATCCCTGTTAAACGAAACGCCCGATGAGCGCTATCGCAATCTACTAAAGGATCGACCCGATTTAATTACTCAAATTCCATTAAAATACATCGCCTCTTATATTGGTGTGACGCCCCAAGCTTTAAGTCGGGTGCGCAAGCGGATCTCTGAATCTGGATTCATTGCATAAACCCGAGTGAGGCAGTACCTTTGCGGCCTAAATTTTATGGCAATGGTAATTATCCTTTTTGTATTGGTTTTATGGTATGGCGGATTATTCTTCCAAACTTTCTTTTTGCATAGGTATTCGGCACACGAACAATTCACGATGTCGAGAACAGCCGAAAAAATAACGTTTGTTCTGACTTGGTTGTTTCAAGGTTCCAATTACCTGAGTGCCTATGGCTATGGGGTGATGCATCGGATGCATCATGCATTTGCCGATACCGAAAAAGATCCCCATTCGCCTAAGTACGATGAAAATGTGATGGCTATGATGTGGCGTACCAAATCCAATTACCAAAACATCAATAAACATCGGGTAAAAGTAGAAAACCGTTTTACCCAAAATGTACCGCAATGGAAAGCGTTTGATGCTATGGCGAGTTCTATCACTTCAAGGATTGTGTTTACCGCGCTCTACGTTTTGTTTTTTGCCACGTTTGCTACCGCATGGTGGCAATGGTTGTTTTTGCCGGTAGTGGTATTGATGGCGCCTATTCACGGGGTGATTATTAATTGGTATGCCCATATATATGGATACGTCAACTTTAAAGTAGCCGATACCTCCAAGAACCTATTGCCTTTCGATTTTTTAATGATGGGGGAGGGCTACCACAACAATCACCACAAAGACAGCAGCCGTGCCAATTTTGGCGGCATCCGTTGGCATGAGTTAGATCCCACCTACGCCATTATCCGGATCCTAAACGCCCTGGGCGCTATCCGCTTAAAGTAATTTCCCTTTAGTTAGGGATAACTGCGTTGATGAGGTTCCCCGTGGATCGCTGTGTTTCCGTGGGTTTTTCTTTCTCACACCGATTAACCATTGACTGTTCACCATTAACTGTTAACTTATATCTGTATAACCGTATCACTGTATTACCATTTAACTGTATAACTGTATAACTGTATAACTGTATCACTGTATCACTGTTTAACTGTTTAACTGTTTAACTGTTTAACTGTTTAACCGTTTAACTGTTTAACCGTTTAACTGGATCACTATTTCACCTTTAATCTTTCATCCATAGTCCTTAATCTTTCATCACTATTCACCATATCACCGTATAACTGTATCACCATTTAACTGTATAACTGTTTAACCGTTTAACTGTATCACCATATCACCTTTAATCTTTCATCCATAGTCCTTAATCTTTAATCTTTCATCACTCTTCACCATATCACCATATCACCATATCACTGTATCACCATATAACTGTATCACCGTATCACTACATCACCATTTCACCACCTCCCCCATCAATTGACGTATTATTTTTTCCAAGTTATCTTGGTTTTTTCTCTCGAAACCCTATTTTCGGCAGGTCTTTAAAAACCCTGGTTTTGGAGGCGTTTATTAACAAATAGTTTTAACTAAAAAACCGTGGCACACGGTTTAATATACCTGTGATAAACCTTGGTACACGGTTTAATAAACGTTTATTCTGCGGTTAGAAATAAGATACACATATAGCAGATGTAGCACACGAGTGTGATTTATACCTGTGTTGGGTGTCATTTAAGAAAACTAATTACATATTTTAAATAAAAAACCAACTATTAAAATGAAAACACGAAATATACTAATATACCTTTCTATACTTATAGGAGCAGGAATGCTTATAGGAACCTTTTTCATCTGTAAAAATACGAGTCAATTTATTGAAAAGGCCATTATAACTCAAGGTACAGTAGTAGAAATATTTGAATCGTATTCTAATGACTCGGAGGATTACGACATAACGTACTACCCATTAATAGAATTTACAGATGCTTATGGAACACAGATTGAGTTTGAATCATTCGGTAGTAATCCTCCGAGATATAGTGTGAATGAAATGGTAGAGGTTATTTACGATCCAGAATACCCAGATATAGCAGAAATAAACGACTATTTTTCACTTTGGGGAGGGGCAACTATACTAGGAATATTTGGTTTTGTGATTTTTAGCATTGGAGGGAGTTTTTTTGCATATGATATGAAGAAAAAGAGTAGGCTAAAATATCTGAAAAAAAATGGGAAAAAAATAGAGACTAAATTTAAGAGTGTAATCATCAATACCTCTTACGAGGTTAATGGAGAAAATCCTTTTATAGTTTTTACACATTGGCGAGATCCCGAAACAGCTAAACTACATATTTTTAAGAGTGATCACATTTGGTTTGACCCGACTGATTATATAATAACAGATAAAATCAATGTTTTAATTGACCGAGAAAATCCTAAAAAATATTGGGTAGATTTATCATTTTTACCAAAAGTAGCCTAGTAAAATAAGAAAACGTCACACCATAATGTATATGAAAACTAGGCGAAATAATAGTGAATTCAAGGCTTTCAGCTCCTATCAAAATTTGCACTTAACGGAAAACTTCGTGCTTCGTAATTAACTATTTTTCATATACTAAACGTTGGTAAACATAAAACACAATTATCATGAAAATAACACTATCACTTTTATTACTTACAGCATTATCTAATGTATGTATTTCTCAAACGGCTATACCTGATTCAAATTTTGAGCAGGCTTTAATTAATTTAGGTTATGATTCAGGAACTCCTGACGGTAGTGTACCTACTTCCAATATTAACACTATAACTTCTTTAAATGTCTCAAATTCACAGATATCAAGCTTAACTGGAATTCAAGATTTCACTGCTTTAACATCTTTAGAGTGTAATAATAATCAACTGACTAATTTAGATATTACTCAAATTACTGCTTTAACATATTTAAGGTGTAGTGATAATCAATTGACTAGTTTAGATGTTACTCAAAATACTGCTTTAACAGATCTTAGATGTTTTTCTAATCTGTTAACTAGCTTGAATGTTACTCAGAATACTGCTTTAACATCTTTAGGCTGCTTTGACAATCAACTGACTAGTTTAGATGTTTCTCAAAATACGGCTTTAACATATTTAGGGTGTAGTACTAATCAATTGACTCTTTTAGATGTTTCTCAAAATACAGCTTTAATATCTTTTGACTGTTTTACCAATCAATTGACTAGTTTAGATGTTACCCAAAATACTGCTTTAACATATTTAGGGTGTAGTGCTAATCAATTAACGAATTTAAATGTTACCCAAAATATTGCTTTAACATCGTTAGGACTTCGTTACAATCAATTGACTCTTTTAGATGTTTCTCAAAATACTGCTTTAACATATTTAGGGTGTGTTGGTAATCAATTAACTAGTTTAGATGTTACTCAAAATACTGCTTTAACAGAATTACGTTGTGCCCAAAACCCATTAACAAGTATAAATGTTACTCAAAATACGGCTTTAACATCTTTAGCGTGTTATCAAAATCAATTGACTAATCTAGATATTTCTCAAAATACTGCCTTAACAAGTTTAGAGTGTAGTATTAATCAATTGGATAGTTTAGATGTTTCACAGCATACTGCTTTAACATATTTAGAGTGTAATAATAATCAATTGGATAGCCTGGATGTTACTCAGAATACTGCTTTAACACATATTATGTGTCATTACAATCAATTGACTAGTTTGAATCTTACTCTGAACAATGCATTAACATATTTAGAGTGTGGTAATAATCTACTAGCTTGTTTAAATATTAGAAACAATAATAATTCTAATTTCACAAATTTTTCTGCGTTGAACAATCCAAATCTAAGCTGTATGGAAGTTGATGATGTTACTTGGTCAACAACTAATTGGATATCAGATGTTGATGCTGGAGTATCTTTTAGTACCAATTGTGGCCCCTGTACTGTTGGACTTAATGACCTAGAGCAAAATTTTTCTAACCTTAACTTCTATCCAAACCCAACAACTGGAAATATATCCATTGACTTAGGAGAAATCAGAAACAAATTAAAGGTGACATTAACAAACAACTTAGGACAAGTAATATTAACTGAATATTTTGAATCGACAGCCTTTATTAACATCAATATTGATGCTACTTCTGGAATTTACTTCTTACAAATAGAGGCAGCTAATGGAAATTTCATAACAAGAAAAATCATAAAAGAATAACGATTTGCCAATAACTAAGCACACGGTTTACCGATCCTCCGGCAAATGCTCAGGAACCGAAGGCCATACTTCGGTAGGGGTCAATAACTCGGTGTGTTTGAGTTGTTAACGAGCCCGGGCTCACAACGAAGCATGTACTTGGGGCAAACGAAAAATGAAAGCAAGGATTGAAGTTAATTTGGGTCTTTTACATTTGGGTTTAAGGTTAGGTTATCCAGTTTTTCATTCGTTTAATCTGTGAGGTAGGGTAGCGTACGGCATAGAGAATCAAGGGTGCCTGAAGTGGTATTTATATGAAGCATGGTTTTGAGTTATAAATGGCATCCTTGCGGTTTTTACCTAGTGGAATAGAATAGGTAATAATTGGCCTATTATTTTTTCAAGTCATTTTGGTTATTTCTCTTGAAACCCTACCTTCGGCAGGTCTTTAATAACCTGGTTTTGGAGGCTTTTATTAACGAATAGTTTTAACTAAAAAACCGTGGTACACGGTTTAATATACCTGTAAAAAACCGTGGCACACGGTTTAATATACCTGTAAAAAACCGTGGTACACGTTTATTAAACGGTTAGGAATAAAATACACATATAGCAGGTGTATTAGCCAATCTCATAAATCATATTTGTTTCAACGTAACTTTTAAGTTACCTTTGCCTCGTGGATAACAAAGTTCGTGAGGTAATTGCTTATGAAAATCATTTTGAAGACTTTCTTTTAAAACAGGATAAAAAGGTTCAGGATAAAATTTTCAAAGTGATTGAGATAATTGAAACCTACGAACAAGTTCCATCACAATATTTAAAATCCATAGTTGGCACCAAAGGACTTTACGAAGCCAGAGTTAAGCTGGGCTCGAATATTTGGAGAGTATTTTGCTTTTTTGACAAAGGGAAACTGGTAATTCTCTTGAACGGATTTCAAAAGAAATCTCAAAAAACTCCAAGCAAAGAAATTAAGAAAGCGGAGAAATTAATGAATCAATATTACCATGACAAAAAATAGGAACTATGAAAACTAAAAGCTGGAAAGACATTAAGGATAACGTTTACGGAGAAAAGGGTACCGAAAGAAGAGATGAGTTAGATCGTGAATTTGGCTCTTTCAAAATTGGCCTCCTTTTGAGACAAGCTCGTGAAGAAAAAAATCTCACACAAAGTCAACTGGGAGAAATCATCGACAAAAAACGAACCTATATTTCTAGAGTCGAGAACAATGGGAGCAACTTGACTTTGAAAACTCTGTTTGATATCGTGGAAAAAGGACTTGGTGGAAAAGTTAATATCCAGATAGAAATATAACACACCCTAACAATCGTAAAGGTTGCACATCCCTTAAAAGCACAAAAAAACGACCTCAAAAGAGCCCTTTTTAGGGCTTTTTGTATGTGAATTTGCTTTTGTGCATGGAAAAATTGAAGGTCTTAAAATCAACTTAATGAGGTTTTGTACCCATTAAAAATGAGATTCAAAAAGTGATGCACCTCTTGCACATTTTTGTTTGCTTTTTTGGAGATGAACTTCAGGTATTTCTTTAAGTTGTAAGCTATTGCGGATAGATGCATGGCTTTGTTTG